>NZ_CP107532.1:5512500-5735273 GCF_025813715.1 Methylobacterium sp. FF17 | reverse complement strand
CCTCGACACGATCGGCCAGCTCTTTGGGACCATTCGCGGCGGCCTCGCCTATGCGGTAATCTTCGTCGGCGCCCTGCTGGCGGCGACCACCGGCGTGGTCGCCGCCTCCGTGATCTCCATGGGCCTGATCTCGCTGCCGATCATGCTCCGCTACGGCTACGACCGGCGCCTCGCCACCGGCGTGATCGCGGCCTCGGGCACCCTCGCGCAGATCATCCCGCCCTCCCTGGTGCTGATCGTCATGGCCGACCAGCTCGGCCGCTCGGTGGGCGACATGTACGAGGGCGCCTTCGTACCCGGCCTCGTCCTGTCGGCGATGTATGCCGGTTACGTCCTTCTCGTCACGCTGATCTGGCCCAAGGCCGCGCCCGGCCTGCCCAAGGATGCGATCGGCTACCGGGAAGAGAACGGCGCCCGCGGCGTCTGGCAGCTTGGAATCCTGGTCGTATTCTCCGCCGTGATCGGCATCGCCGTCATGGCCCAGACGGGTACGAAGGGCGGGGCCGACTACGTCATCCTGACGATTTGCATCGCGACCGTCGTGGCGCTGGTCTGCGCGGTGATGAACCGCTTCCTCGGTGCGCAGCGCATCGTGGCCTCCGTCGTCCTGGCGGCCGCCCTCGTGGCCCTCAGCCTCTATCTCCGGGCCAACGATGGCGGCACCTGGGGCCTGCTCACCGAGCTCGCCGCGGCCGGGGCGCTCTACGCCCTCGTCGTCGGTCTCGTCGAGCGCCTGACCGGGCTGCGCCTGATCTCGCGCATGGCGCAGCAGGTCACCTTCGTCATGGTGCCCCCGCTGCTGCTGATCTTCCTCGTGCTGGGCACGATCTTCATCGGCATCGCGACGCCGACCGAGGGCGGCGCCATGGGAGCGGTCGGCTCCCTGGTGCTGGCCGGTATCAAGCGAATCCTCGACCGCAACCCGGCGCGCCTGAACTTCGCCCTCGTAAAGCAGGCGACGGAGTCCACGGCCAAGCTCTCGACCTTCGTGCTGTTCATCCTGATCGGCGCACGCGTGTTCTCGCTGACGTTCTACGGCGTCAACGGGCACGTCTGGGTCGAGCACCTGCTCACCAGCCTGCCCGGCGGTCAGGTCGGCTTCCTGATCTTCGTCAACATCCTGATCTTCCTGCTGGCCTTCTTCCTCGACTTCTTCGAGCTGGCCTTCATCATCATCCCGCTGATCGGGCCCGCGGCGGACAAGCTCGGCATCGACCTGATCTGGCTCGGCGTGATGCTCGGGGTGAACATGCAGACGAGCTTCATGCACCCGCCCTTCGGCTTCGCCCTGTTTTACCTGCGTTCGGTCGCCGCCAAGGTCCCCTACCTCGACCGCGTCACCGGCAAGCGCATGGAGCCGATCACCACCGGGCAGATCTACTATGGGGCGATCCCCTTCGTGATCATCCAGTGCATCATGGTGGCCCTGGTGATCCTCTTCCCCGGGATGGTCACCCACTACAAGTCGAGCGGCACAAAGGTGGACCCCGCTGCGGTCCAGCAGCAACTCGACAATCTGCAGGGGTTGGGCACCGGCTCCGGCGACGATGCACCGCCCATCGATCTGGGCCCCCCGAAGATCGAGTGATCGTGCGCACCCGCTGACCGGTTCGCAGGCGTGCGCCGTCCTCCCCTTGAATTCGACCAAGAAACCAACCGAGGAAACAATGAAGAGACGTGAATTTCTGAAGACTGCCGGCCTCGGCGCGGTCGCCGCCGGCAGCGTCGCTGCTCCCGCGATCGCCCAGTCGGCTCCCGAGGTGCGCTGGCGCCTCAGTTCGGGTTTCCCGAAGTCCCTCGACACGATCTACGGCGCGGCCGACGTGCTCGCGAAGTTCGTCTCGGATGCCACGGACGGTAAGTTCGTGATCCAGCCCTTCGCCGCCGGTGAGATCGTCGGGACGTTCCAGGCAGCGGATGCTGTGAGCAACGGGACCGTCGAGATGGTCCACACCGCCGGCTACTACTATGTCGGCAAAGACCCGTCCTTCGCCCTCGGTGCCGCCGTCCCGTTCGGCCTGAACAGCCGCCAGCAGAACGCCTGGCTCTATCACGGCGGCGGCAACGAGATCGTCAACGAGTTCATGGCCAAGCAGAACATCTACGCGCTGCCTGGCGGCAATACCGGCACGCAGATGGGCGGCTGGTTCCGCAAGGAGGTCAAGACGGTCGCCGACCTGCAAGGTCTGAAGATGCGCATCGCCGGCATTGCCGGACAGGTCATGGCCAAGCTCGGCGCTGTGCCGCAACAGGTCGCGGGCGGCGACATCTACCCGGCGCTGGAGCGCGGGACCATCGATGCTGCCGAGTGGATTGGCCCTTACGACGACGAGAAGCTCGGCTTCAACAAGGTGGCGCCGTTCTACTACTATCCCGGCTGGTGGGAAGGCGGCCTGACGCTGCACTTCTACATCAATAAGGCGAAGTGGGAGAGCCTGCCGAAGAACTACCAGTCCGTTCTTCAAGCGGCCGCCATGGCGGCCAACGTCGACATGTTGGCCAAGTACGATGCCAAGAACCCCGCCGCTCTCCGCCGCCTCATCGGCACCGGTGCGCAGCTGCGGCCTTATTCGAACGAGATCATGGAAGCGGCTCTGAAGGCGACGAACGAGGTCTATGCCGAGATCTCCGCCAAGAACCCGGATTTCAAGAAGGGTATCGACAGCCTGCGGGCTTTCCGCGGTGAGGAATATCTTTGGTTCCAGGTCGCCGAATATACCTATGACGGCTTCATGATCCGAAATCGAACCAAAAACTGACACGGGATTGAGTTCAGCACGCTGAGAGCAAGATGTAGGCTGAGTTTTCTTGAGCTCTGATCTGTAGGTCAGGACTGAAGAAGTGTTTGTCTTTCCAATTGGAATACCACGTGCAAAGATCACGCGTTCCGGTTTCGGGACGACGTCTCACTCACCCGCCCGGCTCTCGCCGTGGCGGGTCTTTCCATTGCGCTGGGAAGCGCTCAAGTCGATCCAAGCGGTTAGGTTGGCTTGGGACCCGGCTGTCGGTTCTACGACCGGATCGGGTGGATTTTTGCCTGTCCGGTTTCGGTTTTGAGAATGAGAAGAGCGGACACTGTCTTCGAGAGCGGCGCCAAGCAGGCTCAGACCATCAACGACTCTTCGCGTTCGGTCACTCGAAGGTCTGCTCTCCAGGGGGAGGTCGGACCACAGAAGCCCACGGCGCTGCCGACATCCTCTCGACATGGCCACCTGGCCCAGATTCCATTCCTGCATCGGTCCGGTTCGGCAACCTTCCCATGACGGAAGGTCGCTCCAGGCCGCGGGGATAGCCCGCACTGTCTCATACCCGATCGTCCAGCGGCCGAATGGCAGTTTCGACATTGCCGTCACCCGAGCCAGTGGTTGGACCCACTACCGTGAAGGACTGTCGACGCGGACCGATGTGGACATCGCCGTGAACCTGCTACGGCCCCTTATGGCGGCCTGCGGCGCACCGCTTATCGAGGAGCGGCTCTTTCGCGACGCGGCCGAATAACGCCATGGGCGAAGCCCGCGGCACGCTCTAGGGCAAGTCGCAGGCCGACGCCGGCATTCTCGGCTGACCCCCAGCGTAGGACGGCTCGCCGCGAGGAAGCGGAAGGCGCCGGAGCGCAAGGGGTGGGGTTTGATTGGACGACCTCAGTAGGCGCCCTCGTCCGGGATGCACAGGACGGTCCCGCATGCCTTGCAATGGACCGCGTCCGGCTCGTGGCGCTGCAGGGCGCAGGCCGGACAGGGGTGGCGGATCTTGTTGGGCCGGAACAGCACCTGCGCCAGGCGCAGGAACAACGTCACCCCGCACAGCATCACCACGACGGAGATCAGGCGTCCCAAGGTGCCCGACAGGGTGATGTCCCCGTACCCTGTCGTCGTGAGCGAGGTCACGGTGAAGTACAGGGCGTCAACGTAGTTGCCGATGGCCGGGTTGGAGCGGTGCTGGGTGGCGTAAACCAGCCCCGTCATCACGAAGACGAACACCGCCAGGTTGGTGGCCGCGAGGATCACATCCTCGTTGCGGCGAAAGAAGTCGCTGTCGGAGCGGAGGCGATCCAGGAGCTGGTAAGTCCTGAGAAGCCGCAGCGTCCGCATGATGCGAAGGAATCCCGCTCCCTCGCCCACGATGGGAGCGAGGAAAGAGACCAGAGCGGCGATGTCTGCCCAGGTTGTTGGACGCAGCAACTCCCGCCAGCGATGCTGCGAGATCGCGAAGCGGGCGACGAAGTCCGTCAGCACGGCCACCCCGATCAGGACATCGAGGTTCTCCACCAGCGGCGCCCTCGGCATGAACGAGGACACCACGATGAACAGGATGGTGGCGACGTCGAACACGAGCAGGCTGTAGCGGAACCGGTGGGCCCGGTCGCTCTCCCCTTCGTAGAGGTCCCTCAGGCGGCTCTTCATGGCGTCCATGCCATGTCTCTACCGCCCGCTGCGCGCGCCGTCTCGGCTCGGTGATAGATGGATCGGTCGCACCGGACGTCCGACAGGGAGACGAGGAGCTGGCGACCCCGATGGTCGGGTGCGGTCCCCGGATAAGGGAGGATTGGATGTCGGTGACCCGTAAGGACGAGGCATGCCTGTTGAGCGTCGCGACCGGGCACGCGACCTTTCTAGCCAGCAACGCCGCGAGGTCCGCGGCAAGTCCGCTCCCTCCAGCGCACGTCCGGCGACCGACAACAGCGGTACGAAACGCAAGGGTGTGGTCCTGGCCGGTTTCCTCAAGCGGGCCAGCCGGGAGCACGGGTGTCGGCGCTACGACGCGGCCCGCACTGAGCTGAGCGGGAACGCCCGGCATGCGCTGGGGATGAGGCGCGCCTTCCGGCGACCCGTCAGCGACCCGGCCGTCCTTCGGTACCGCCGGACAGGGGATGCGCTCGCTGCCGAACGGCGGGATCACCCCCTCGGGCGCACTCGACGCGGAGGGGCACAAGCCCGTCTTGGAACGCAGCCACAAGGTAAGCTGAAGGTTGGGCGGAGCGCTCAACCTTGAGCCGCCGCACGGGTTGCCCCGAAAGCGGACAGCTGGCAGGCCAGGGCCATGCATCAGCCCAAGCGCCTACCCCGTCCGATCTCGGCCCTTCGCAACATCCTGCAGGGCGAGGCGTCCGGTGGCCTGATCCTGATGGCGAGCGCCGCCCTAGCGCTCGCCATCGCGAACTCCGGCTGGTCCGACGCGTACTTCTCCGTCCTCAAGACCTATGTCGGCGGGCTCAGCGTCCTGCACTGGGTCAACGATGGCCTGATGGCGGTGTTCTTCCTGCTCGTCGGCCTGGAGATCAAGCGCGAGGTCCTCGACGGTCGGCTGCGCACCTGGCCGGACCGCGTCCTCCCGGGCATCGCGGCTTTGGGCGGCATGGTCGCCCCCGCCCTGGTGTATGTCGCCGTCAACCGGCACTCGCCCGAGACCCTGCGCGGCTGGGCGATCCCGACGGCCACCGACATCGCCTTCGCGCTCGGGGTGCTGGCCCTGCTGGGCTCGCGCGTCCCGGTCTCGCTCAAGATCTTCCTGACGGCGCTCGCCATCATCGATGACCTCGGCGCGATCCTCATCATCGCCGCGTTCTACACCGCCGATCTGTCGTTGCCGATGCTGGGCGGCGCGGCCGTGGTGTTCGCGATCCTGTTCGGGATGAACAAGGCGGGGGTCAGCCGGCTGACGCCCTACCTCGCCCTCGGCGCCGTGCTGTGGTTTCTGGTCCTCAAGTCGGGCATCCACGCCACCATCGCCGGCGTCCTCCTCGCCCTGACGATCCCGCTCCGCCTGAGCGTCGGCAAGCCGGACGATCCGACCTCCCCGCTGCACATCCTCGAACACGCGATCCACCCGTGGTCCGCCTACCTTGTGCTCCCCGTGTTCGGCTTCGCCAACGCGGGCGTCTCGTTCGCCGGCATGACGACCAAGATGCTGCTCGATCCCGTGACCCTCGGGGTGGCCCTCGGCCTGTTCGTCGGCAAGCAGGTCGGCGTGTTCGGGGCCGTGGTCGCCGCGGTGAAGCTCGGCCTGGCGCAGCGTCCCGCCCATGCCGGGTGGTGGCAGCTCTACGGGCTCTCGCTCCTCTGCGGGGTCGGCTTCACCATGAGCCTGTTCATCGGATTGCTGGCCTTCGCCGACAGCCCGGAACTGGAAGCGGAGACCAAGATCGGCGTCCTGCTCGGCTCCCTGTCCTGCATGGTGCTCGGCGCCTCTGTGCTCCTGCTGGCTTCCAAATCGGGGAGGGGCAGCCGGTCCGACCCCGAGAGGACGCAGGCCCGGGCCGGGGCGACGGCATGAACTCACGCCTCAGAGCCTGGCTGGAGACCCTCGGCGACCAGTTCTGGCTCCGCCCGGCAGTCATCGTGCTGGCCTGCCTCGGCCTGGGACAGCTCGCCGTCTGGCTGGAGACCGCCCACATCGCCGGGTACGACGCCTCCTCGCCCGCCGCGAACTGGGGATACTCCGGTGGGGCGGAAGGCGCACGCGCCCTCCTGAGCGCGGTCGCGTCCTCGACCATCGGCGTCGCCGGAACCACGTTCTCCATCACCATCGCCGCCCTCTCCATGGCCTCGGGCCAGATGGGCCCGCGCCTCTTGCGCAACTTCACCCGCGACGCGCGCAACCAGGTGGCGCTCGGGATCTTCCTCGGCACCTTCGCCTACGCGCTCATCGTCCTGCGCACGGTCCGGACCGTGCAGGAAACGCCGTTCGTCCCGCACCTTGCCGTCAGCGGCGCGATCCTGCTCGCGATGCTCAGCGTCGCGACCCTGGTCTGGTTCGTCCATCACATCGCCGCCGGCATCAACGTCGAGACCGTGGTCGATGCCGTCCATGACGACCTGTGCGACGCCATCGAGAGGCATACCCTCGACGCCCCGGACGTTCGCAGCGGGCTTTCCATCCTGGATTCCGGAACCGTCGCCGCACCGGCCAGCGGATATCTCCAGGCCGTCGACCGGGACAGCCTCGCCGATTGGGCCCACGATAACGGCGTCCTGGTCACGTTGCGTGTGCGTCCGGGCGACTACGTGCCCGCCGGGTTCCCGGTCGCGCATCTCTCGTCCCCGGTGGAGGATGCGTCCGGGGCCCTGGGAAAGGCCCTGACGTTCGGGCGCCGTACGGCGGCTCTGCAGGACCTGGAATATGCGGTGCGGCAACTGAGCGAGGTGGCGGTCCGGGCGCTCTCACCCGGCATCAACGACCCGTTCACGGCAGGGAGCGTCACGGACCATCTCGGCGACGCGCTCTGCCGGCTTGCGCCGCGTCACCTGCCCAGTGGCGTGACCGCTCGGGAGGGGCGGATCGTGCTGGTGCAGCCGGTGAGCGACTACGCCGGACTGTGCGACGCCATGTTCCACATGATCCGCCAGAACGCCGCCGGCTCGGTCCACGTCCTCGCCCGCATGCTGGAGGTGCTGACCCGTGTCGCCGAGGTTGAACACCAGACGGACCGCCGCGTCGAGCTCCGGCGGCACGCCGACCTCGTCATCGCGGCCGCGCGCCGGGACGTCAGTGAACCGGCGGACCTAGAAGACCTGGAAATGCGCCACCAGCGCTTCGGCGCTGTCGCTGCGACTGCCTAGCCGTCGTTGGAACGACGCTTGGAAGCCGTCACAGACCTCCGCACGTCGCCGCGAATGAAACGTTGCCCCCCGGGGCTGCCTGGAGCGAGCGACTTGTCTGACAATCCTTTCGATCACAACGGTCATGCCATGTCCCATGCCGCCTTGCCCGATCACGCACACGCATCGACCCCTGCCATCGCACAGGCGGCACCCAATCCAGCCAACGGACCAAGTGGCCGCTTCTTCGCCGAGGTCGGCATCGTCCCCGGCATGCGCGTGCTCGATGTCGGATGTGGAAACGGAGACCTCAGCCGCTTCGTCGCCCGATTGGTGGGACCGGACGGCGAGGTCATCGCCATCGACCGAAGCCCGGAAGCGTTGGCGATGAGCCACACGGCGGATGAAGGTCTTCCAGCGGCGCCCATCCACTACCGGCAGGCGGACCTGGCGGACGCACTGCCGGATCTGGGCCGCTTCGATGCCATCGTGGGGCGCCGCGTGCTGATGTACCTCCCTGAAGCCACCGCGACGCTCGCCCGTCTCGCCGCCCTCGCGAAACCAGGGGCGATCATGGCGTTCCAGGAACACGGGCGGGCCGGCCTTCCCGCCGGGCTCGGCGAGTTGCCTCTCCATCGTCGGCTCTACGAGTGGTTATGGGACACGGTGGCGGCGGAAGGCGGCGATACCGGGCTTGCGCTGCGTCTGGCGGACCTGCTGCAGGCGGCGGGACATCGCATTGAGGTGGCGCGGAGCGAGGGGGTGCTCCTGCAGGCCGGCGAACCGTCCTTCCTGCCGACGCTGGCCGGAGCCATGCTCCCCCGCATGGTCGAGCGCGGTGTCGCAAGCACGGAGGAGGTGGGCCTAGACACCCTCGCGGAACGTCTCCGAGAGGAGCATGGAGCGGTCGGCGGCATGATCGTCTGGGACTTGGCTTTCCTCGTCTCGGCGCACGTCACTTCAGGCAGATAGTCGGGTCGGGGTTCGGCTTCGGGACGCCAGTGCCCACTTGCGAAGAGGGCAGACTCACGTCTGACCCGGGCACTACGGGGTGCGGGTTCCCGTCTTGGCGCGATCCCGTTCGTGCCTCCAAGCTCCGCTACGACCTGGGAGTGTGGCGGGATTACTCGGCGCCGGGGGTCGCCAGGGTGCGACGAGCCACTATCGCGAGGGTCGAGCCCTGAACGATGATGGTGAACAGCACCACGGCGTAGGTTGCCGCGAGGATCGCGGCCTTTGCGTCGCTCTCGGGAACCGAGAGGGCCAGCGCGACCGAGATGCCGCCGCGGACGCCGGCCCAGGTCAGGAACGGCACGTTCCGCGCCGACAGGTTCCCGCCCCAGCGGAAGGCCAGCAAGGGTGCAGAGACCGCCACCAGGCGCGCCAGCAGGACAATCGGCACCGCCGCCGCCGCAAGGACGAGGGAGCCCGGCTCAAAGCGCAGGACCAGGACCTCCAGGCCGATCAGCAGGAACAGCACCGAGTTCAGGACCTCGTCGACGAGGGTCCACAGGGACGAGACGTAACCCTGGGTGCGCTCGCTCATGGCATCGCGCGGGGCCCTGTCGCCGACGAGCAGCCCGGCCGCGACCACTGCCAGGGGACCGCTGGCATGGAGCTTCTGGGCCAGGGCGTAGGTGCCCGCGACCAGCGCCAGCGTGATCAGGACCTCGACCGGAAAGTCGTCGATGGCCCGCATGGCGCGATAAGCGACGTACCCGGTGACGACGCCGAGAAGTAGGCCGCCGCCGGCTTCCTGCAGGAGCAGGCGCGCGATGCCAGCGGCGCTCGACGGTTCCCCGCCGATGCCGGCCGCGAAGCCGAGGAGGACTGTGAACAGGACGATGCCGACCCCGTCGTTGAACAGCGCCTCGCCCTGCATCTCGATCTCCAGGGAGAGCGGCACCTTCACGTTCTTGAGGGTGGCGAGCACCGCGACGGGGTCGGTCGGGCTGATCAGCGCGCCGAAGACCAGGGCCCAGGCCAGCGAGACCGGATGCCCCGACCATTGGGCCACCGCCCAGAAGGCGCTGCCGACGAGGGCCGTTGAAATGACAGTCCCGACGAGGGCGAGCGTGGCGACGGGCCAGGCCCTGTCCCGCAACGCGCTCAAGTCGAGGGTCATGGCGCCCGCGAACAGCAGGAAGGCCAGCATTCCGTTCATCACCACGTCGGTGAAGTCGATCTGCTGCAACGGGCCGGTCAGCGCCTCGTAGAGGTGCTGGCTCGGGAAGGCGACGTCGAGGAGGACCAGCAGCAGCGAGGCGACGAGCCCCAGGACCAGCATGCCGATGCTGTGTGGCATATGGATGAAGCGCCCGTTGATCCAGCCGAACAGGGCGGACAGGGTGAGTAGCATCGCTATCAGGTCGAAGATGGAGATCACGCGATGGTCCTGGTTCGGTCTGGAACGGTCACGGGGACAAGGTGCTCCCCACGGTCCGGTTCAGTCGGCCGGGCGTCCGGACGGCACGCGCCTCTTCGGACACACGGGTTCCGGCAGGGTCAGGCGTCGGAGCCGGGTCAGCGCAGGGTCAGCGCATCCAGCCAACCATGCGAGGCGGCGTAGCGGATGATCTCGGCACGCGAACGAAGCCCAAGCTTCTCGGCGGCCCGCGCCTTGTAGGTCTCGACCGACTTGACGCTCACATCGATGCGCCGGGCGATCTCCTTGTTGCTGAAACCCTGGGCGATCAGGCGCAGCGTTTCCGTCTCGCGCGGGCTGAGCGCCTCGCCGGTCTCGGCCGACCCGATGCCCCCCGCGATTGCCGTGCCGTCCGACAGGGCATGCCCGGCGACGGACGGGTCGAGGTAGACGCCGCCCGCGGCGACGGCATGCACCGCCCGCAGCAGGTCCTCGGCGGCCGAACGCTTCAGCAGATAGCCCTTTGCGCCCGCCTTCAGCATCGGCTGGACGTAGGCCGCGTCCTCGTGGACCGTGAGGACGAGGATCTTGGTGCCCGGGCACGCGCCGGTGACCCGTTCCGTCAGTTCGAGGCCGTTGAGCCCAGGCATCGAGACGTCGACCACGGCGACGTCCGGCGCCACGGACCGGATCAACGGCAGCGCCTCCCCGCCGTTCGTGGCCTCGCCCACGAGTTCCAGTTCGGGGTCCGCGTTCAGCAAAGCCCGGATGCCGGCGAGGACGATGGGATGGTCGTCGGCGAGGACGATGCGGATGTGGCCCATGGGCAAGTCCCTCATGCGTCAGGCGGCCTCCGGGACCGGAATGCGAACGAACAACGTCGTGCCGACGCCTGCGGACGATTCCAGCGTCAGCGTTCCCCCGAGTAGGGCTAAACGCTCACGGATGCCGGAGAGACCCAACCGAGGCTTGGCCAAGGGGACGTTTTGCAGCGTTTGCCCTACGGCCTCCGGATCGAAGCCGACACCGTCATCCTCGATGATCACCTGGATCTCTTTCGAACGATGCTCGACCGAGACGCTCACGGTGGCCGCACGCGCGTGCTTGAGCACGTTGGTGAGCGCCTCCTGCACGATCCGGTAGACCGCGCTCTCCGTTGCGGCGGGTAACCGTACGGGTTCGCCACGGAACTCCAGGTCCGAACGGGTGCCATGGCGCAGGCCCCATTCGCGCAGAAGGGTGACGAGGGCCTCGCGCAAGCCGAGGTCGTCGAGGGCGGTCGGACGCAGGTCCACGGCGGCCCGGTGGATGTCGCGTCCGATCTCCCCGGCGAGGGTTTGCAGCCAGCGGACCTGACGCGCTGCCTCCGCTGGGGCGTCGCTGCCTTCGAGCAGGCGCTCCAGGCCTTTCAGTCCAAGCGAGAGACCGGTGACGGTCTGGCCGACCTGGTCGTGAAGCTCGCGCGCGATCCGGCGCTGCTCGTTCTCCTGCGCCTCGCCGAGGCGGCGGAGGAGTTCGAGGCGCTCCGCCTCGGCGCGCTTGCGGGGCTCGATGTCCGAGACGACGCCGTACACCAATCCGGACGGGGCACCCTCGTCCAGGCGCGGCGCGCGACCGTTCAAACGCACCCATCTTGGCTCTTGTCCGGAGCCGTCGACGCGGAACTCGACGTCCAGGATCGCAACACCGGCCGCGCTCCGGTGGAGCTCCTCGGTCAAACGTGCACGATCTTTGGCGTGCACCGCTTCGATGACCTCACCGGCGTCCGCCTCGGTCTCGCCATCCCCCGTGACCTGCGCCCGCCAAGCGAGGAGGTGGGCGGCCCGTGGCGACCCGATGACCTTTCCCCGGACCGTGTCCCAGCGCAACGTGCCGAGTTCCGCGGCCTCGGCCGCCACGGCGCCCTGCTCCTCGCTCGACCTAAGCGCCAGCGCGAACCTCGCCCGCTCGCCGGCCCGCCGCTGTGCCATGTCTCGGCCGACCAGGCCGACCAACGCGAGGGCGAGGCCGATGCTGAGGGCGCTGCCGCTTCCCAGGAGGAGGTACGACCGCGATACGGGCGCGTTCAACGCGTCGACCGGCATACCGAAATGCACCGACCAGCCCCCGGTGTCCTTCAGCGTCCGGTAGACCACCTCGACGTTGGAGCCCTCCAGCGTCGAGCCGGTGTAGAAGCCCTGGGGCTTCCGGCGGATGGCCTCCCTGAGGGCGGCGTTCGCAGGGTGCCCGAGTTCCTTCGCCTCGGCGCGCGTGCGCGCGATGGTGTTTCCGTCCGCGTCCACGATGGTGCCGACCCAGCCCTCCGGCGCGCCGGCATCGCGTAGGATCGAACTGACCGCGTTGGTGGCGAGGCCGACCGACAGGACGTAGCGGAGCTCACCGTTCCGTATCACGGGCGTCCGCAACGCGACGAGGCGCTTGCCGGAGATCAACCCGACGGGTCCGATGCCCCCGACCACGGCATGACGCGTCGCCACGACTGCGTCGAAGCTCTTCCGGTCGGCCGTCGGCCCGAGGACGTCGTCGAGGGAGCGCAGGAGGTTGACGACCTGGGCGCCGTCTGGCGTTGCGAGCTCGACGGTCTCCCATAGGGGATGGGCCCGTTTGAGCCGCTCGGCCTCGGCGTAGAAGGTGGCGAGGTCCGGTTTGTCGAGGGTGGCGGAAGCGGCCTCCGCTTGCAGGACGGCGACCTGCGCGGCGATGTCGGAGGCGACGCGCTCCGCGACGCGGGTGGCACTCGCCACCGCGGCATTGCGGCTGAGGTCGCGCTGCTGCTGGGCCATGAGGGTCGCGACCCAGCCGCTGAGCAGCAGCACGGGAATGGCCGCCGCGACGGCGAGCGCGACGAACGTGCGGCCGTTGCCGCGGTTCAGTTGCGCTTGGCCGGTCTGGTCGGTGACACCTCTATTCAGGAAGATCATGCGTTGCGGCTCGAACGGGCTCCGCCATGGGTAGGGGACCCGCCGGGGCACTTCGCAAGTCCGCCCTGCCACCCGGCCAAGAGCTCATGGGAGCCTTCCGGGTCGGCAAGCTCAAGCAGGTTCGTCGTCGTCGATTGCGAGGCCTGAGGGCTTCGGCAAGGCGACCGCTTCGTCGGCATCACCCAGGAGGCGTCGCCCGGAGGCGATGACCTGAAGAGCCTGGCGGTCGCAGTCCGCGTCGAGCACGCTTCGTTCCAGGTGGCGAAGACGCTGCACGAGGTTCGGTGGCCCGTCCGACCCATCATGAAGCCGCGCCTCCACCAGGGCCGTGACCACGCGCTCCAACCGGCCCAACGGCCGAACCCAAGGCGCTGACGGACTTCGCCTGCCCATCGTGCGTCCCCTTCCGGTTCATGCGCGCTATCGCGGAGCCGCCGGGGGCAGGAGGAGACCGAGGCGGGAAGGCGCCTATGGCCGCTCTCCGGCACCCAAGGCTCAAGTCGCGGACAGCGCGAGATCCGAACCGCTCAGCCCCTCGGGGTGGGTTGCGACCCCACGGAGCGTCACGCTCGGATGGGGAACCCGGGCTGAGATCTCCCAGGTCGACCCGTCGTAGCCCTCGAACCAGGCCCGGCGTTCGCGTGAATCCGCTGGATAGGGACAGGCATCCCTCGGACGTCCGGTGGTACGGGCACGACCGCCCTGCTTGATGATGTCCATGATCATCGGCGCTTGCCTCTCCGTCATCTCGAAAAGCGTGACGGTGGCAAGGTGCCTTGGCTCCCTCACAGCCGACAAGCTTGATCCCCCTTGCCCGCCGTTCTCACCGACAGGTGTCAGGGCAATCCCGACACCGCGAGGACCGATCTTGGCTTGACCGATGCGCCAATCCCACTGGGTCGCGTCGCGGAGCGACCCGGCACCGTACCGAGGCCGCCCCGCGACCTGCGCTCAGGACTTGTTCTTGTCGTACTTGAACTCGGGCGCGTTCTTCACCGCGTCCTTGTCGGCGTCGACCATGGCCTTCAGCTTCCCGTCGGCGCGGTGAAGGAAGATCGAGGACGGGTCCACCATGACGTAGCGCTCGCCCATGCCGAGGAAGCCGCCGACGCTGACGACCACGCCTGTGACCGTCTTGCCCTGGTCGATCACGAGGTCCTCGATCTCGCCCACGTTCTCGTTCTGCTTGTTGTACAGGTTCTTGCCCACGAGCTTCGACGCGGTGACCTCGGCGGGCTTGGCCGTGATGAACTTGATCTTGGCGGTCGCCGTATCGGCCATGACCATGCCGCCAGATCCGCCCGTGACGCCGGACGTCGCCGGCATGGCCGTACCGGACGGCGGTGCCGCTATGGGCTTCGCCTGACCGTCCGACGGCGTCGCCGATTTATCCTGGGCGAGCGCAGGCGCCGCGAGCATGGTGGTGGCGAAAAGTGCGCCGACTACGATGGTCTTCATGAAGCTCTCCTGGGGTTCATCTTAGAGGCCCGGCATCGCACGGTGAGCCGGCCGAGAGGGGGCCGAACGCTCTCGCTGATCCGCGAGCGCTGGATCCCTTCGAGGTCGGCTCAGTAGCCGCAGCCATAGACCGGACGACGGGCGCCGTAGCCGTATCCGACCGGGGCGTACCCGTACCCGTAGCCATAGGAGGGGCCATAGTAGGCGGGTCGGACCGCGGCGGCGGCCAAGCCAAGCCCGAGGCCGGCGGCAAGACCGACGCCGGGATAACCGCGCCGGTAGCCGGACCGGCCGTAGTGGCGGCCGTATCGGTAGCCCGCGGGGCGGAAGCCGCCGCGATATCCGCCGAAATGCCGATGATGGTGCCGGATGCGGCCCCCACGGTAGCCGTGCCCGCCCCGGAAGCCATGGAGACCGTTATGGTGGCCGTGGAAGCCATGCCCCCTGCCATAGGGACGCGCCTCGCTCGCCGGCGAGAACAGGACGAGGGATGAGGCCGCCGCGAGGGCGACTGCGAGGTGTTTCATCGGATGCAACTCCATGAGGGCTCAGGAGGACAGGGGCGTGCGCCGCAAGGGCGGCGGGACGGCTCCCGACGAGGGGGCGATCCGGTTCGGTAATCCGCTCGGTGGATGTCCGTCCGGAACCGGCGGCGATGCCTGTCAGGGCAACCGCCTGCCGCCTGACGAATGATCTGGTGCATCGGCGGTGGATCGGCAGTCCGGGAAGACCGCAGCCGTGTCGGGATAGCCCTGACACCGCCTCCGTGCGCCTTCGCAACCGACCCAAGCCAGCAGTTGCCTGTTTAGGATTGCTTAACCACGATCCTCGGACCCTGCCCTCGACCCGGTACGGACCTCGACGGGGTCGAACCCAAGAGGAGCGGCATGAGAACAGCATTGGCACGAACGGCGCGGCTTGCACGCGACTGGGGCGGAAGACGGCGGGGAACGCTTCCCTCTGCGATGAACAATAGGCCGCGTTCGCCTTCGACACGGGTGTGCTCCGTCGAGGACGTCGCGCGCTACGGCGGCGGCCTCGGTGGCGCTCATGTCATCGTAGGAACTCGCGACGAGCCCGGGGCTTCGGAGCCGAAGATCTTGCCGACGTGGATGCCGTCGTCCTGGAGACGGACGGTTCCATGAGCGTCCTGAAGGGTCGGTCGGAACCGGCTCCTTCACCGACGTTGGCGAGCGTGACCTCACGGTCTCGAAGCTGACATGACAGTCGAAAGTCCGGGCATCGGGCATGCGCCCGCAGGCGGAGGACGGTCCCATCTGGCGGGAGCCTCGGCCGGCGGCCGCCGGTCGCGTCGCGGTGACTCGGGGACGGATGATACCGGGAGCCCCTCCGTCTGCCCGGTTGAGAACAACGCGAAGGGAGCGAAGATGATTGTCGACCGATCCAAGATCCGTCGGGCTCGCATGGCGTCCATCGACCGGCAGGTCCGTAGCGATATGCGCACGTCCGACCTCGTGCTGGCGGTGGTGGGGGTGGCCCTTCTGGGCGGCCTCTGCCTGGTTGGTCTCGCGAACTGGGTCGGGGCAGCGAAGGGTCTCGCGAGCATGCCGGTTCCGGCCGCAACCGAGTTGCTCTGAGGCGGCGCCGTGAACTGGTACCGTCGGCTCAGGCCGGGACCGACCCAAGTCCGGCGTGGGGTGCCGACGCAGGCTTGTTCGTCCTCCACCAAGGACGAGTTGCGGCGTCGGGCGCTCCTGGCCGCACGCCGGCGCCTGAGCGAGCTTCGGGACGCCGGTGAGATCTGCGATGCGGCCGTGAGTGCCGTCGAGGCCGACCTTCGGCGCATCGAGTTGCGCGCCTTCCTTGGCAACCTCTATCCGAACTGAGCAGGCCCCCGGGTCCATCAGCCGTGGTCAGGTCGTCAGAGGAAGACCCATTTGCGCGCTTTCCGTGTCGCGACCGCTGCGGCGGTCGATGAAGCGGAGCGTCGGTGTCACGGTCACCCCGTGGAGCAGGATGGAGATCAGGATGGTCAGGCCCGCGACGCTCCAGAGGAGCTCGGCCTGCTCGAAGGCGGCGTGGTGCATCCCGTAGGCCATATAGTAGATCGTCCCCAGCCCCCTGATACCGAAGAAGCTGATGACCGCCCGTTCGACCGCGGGACGGTCCGACCCCAGCAGGCTGAGCCAACCACAGACGGGGCGCACGACGAACAGAGCCAGGAGCGCAAAGGCGACGCCCTGCCACGTCAGCGCCTTCAGAAGGCCGCCACCGGCGAGCGCGGCGCCGAAGCCGACCAGCAGCACCATCATGAGCAGCCTCTCAAGCTCCTCGGCGTAATCGTGCATCTTGTGGTGATAGTCATGCCCGCGATGGGCGGACCGAAGCGCCAGGGCGGCGACGAAGACGCCGATGAAGCCGTAGCCGTGCGCGACCTCGACGACGGCATAGGTCAGGCAGGTGATGCCGAGCGCCACGAGACCGTCGCCGGTCCGCGACAGCCGGGCATTGTTGGGCAGGTGGAACGTGAGCCAGCCCATGCCCCGCCCGACCCCGGCGCCCAGGGCGATTCCGACGCCGATCTTCCAGAGGACGTCGACCGTGAACCAGGAACCGAACTGCCACGCCCCGAAGCCCTCGGCCGCCGCAAGCGCGATGGCGAGGTGAACGAAAGGAAAGGCGAGACCGTCGTTGAGGCCCGCTTCCGAGGTCAGGGCGAAGCGCATCTCGTCCTCTTGCCCTTGCTGCGGGGGGCCGACCTGGACGTCCGAGGCGAGCACGGGATCGGTCGGGGCAAGCGACGCCGCAAGAAGCAGGGCCGCCGCCGGACCGAGCTCGAGGAGTCCGGAGGCCAGCCCGACCAGGACCAGGATAGTGAGGGGCATGGCGATGCCGAGAAGGCGCCAGGTCACGATCCAGCGCTTCCAGCCGATGAGGCGGTCGAGCTTGAGCCCTGCGCCCATCAGCGAGACGATCACCACGAACTCGCTCAGGCGTTCGACCAGGCCGAGGTGTTCCTGCGGATGAAGGCTGGTGCCAGACAAATCGAGCAGCGTCGGAAGGATCGCCCCGATCCCGACGCAGCAGATGGGAAGGGAGAGCGGCAGTTGCTTGAGCACCATCGGCAGCCAAGCGGTGAGGAGGACCAGCGTGCCGAAGCCCGCCAGGGCGAGAATGTAAGGTTCCATGCCGGACGAACCCCGCCCGTCCGGCGACGTTCCTGGCCTGCGCTGACGTCACCCCTTCTCATGGTCGCACGCGAGGGTTCGCAGCGCCTCGGCGTTGAGGATGGCAGCCGAGGGAGGGACGTAGAACCCTTGCGAGGATCGCTCATCGATGCGATCGGCCGTTGCGCGCATGCCAGCGGGAGACCGGTCTGGCGTATCGTTGGCCAGCGGCGTGGTTTTGCGATCTCGCTTGTCGGGCATGTGCACTTCCGTCGTCCCTTCGGCACCTGACGAGATAGAGGCCACCGGCCGCAGGGTGTGCGTCCCAGGCCTCCAGAGTGGTCCAACCGAACGCCCCGGCTTAGTCGGCGTATCGGTCGACCATACGGGCCGAGCAACGGCACAGCCCGTCCAGGGTGGATGCGGGCTTGGCGCGGACCCCTGCGGCCGCGAAGGTAAGCGGCCAGGTAAGCACGAGGGGCGGCCGCATTCAGAGCGGCCGCGGCGCCCCCGGTCGGACTTCTCGAAGGGCCTCGCCGAGATCGTCGTCCTCGTCGTCATCCGGCTCCTCGGTCGAGTACCCGTCCTCGTCAGGAGCCGACAGCTCCCTCTGACCACGAGGCTTCCCATCCAAGTCGAGAGCCCGCTCACGCTTCGTACGAGGGGCTTCTCTCGTGCTCGGGCCATCGGGTGGAGGCTGAAGGCTCTGCGCGTCCGCACGGTCCACCATGAGCAGGCTGATGGCTGCCAGCGATAGGACGGCGATTTTCATTGGGGTGCCTTGAAGCGATCGGAGTGACGCCTGTTAAAGACGTTATCCCGATAGAGCTGTCGCGTCCCAGCGCATCAAGGCGTCAGTCGTTCTGCGAGCAATTCGTCCAGGACTGCTGCGAGGATCACCCAACCAAGCCCGTCCGATCGGTCGGCCATCTGAGGCGCGGCCGTGCCCACTCTCGTCGCGGCCTGCGGCACCCTGATCTCCACCAGGATAGATCCGGCTACAGCCGCCACGGAGATGCGCCACTCCGGCAAGGCTGAGCGTGTCAGCAAGAGAGCAGCATCTGTCCAAGCCTTCGCATCAAGCAGGATTGCGAAGCGGGCTTTCGTGTCCGGTGACTGCTTTCCGGTGCAGGCGAACCACACCTCGGCAAACAGCGCACGATCCGGACCAGCCGCATCTGTGACGCGCTCGCGCAGACTGCTGAGAAGGGCGGGATCTCGAGCGACAGTCGTCACTCTCAAACCGCTATGCGAGTCGGCAGTGTGAGACGAGATGCGAAATGAAGCTGAGTGGCTGAAATTGTTGGCGCGCCCACGGGGAATCGAACCCCGGTCTGATCCGTGAGAGGGACCTGTCCTAACCGCTAGACGATGGGCGCGGACCGGTGGGAGGCGTTCGGTGATCGCTGCGGCGATCCGTGCTTCCCGGCCGATGGGCGATCGTATAGCGAGGGTCGCGCGGCGCCACAAGTCCCGAAATGGCGGTATCGTCGCCCAACCGACACTTTCGGATCGAAGGACCATGCCTTGCCGGTAACGGAAGACCGCCGCGCGACCCTCGGCGACGACGCGGCGCCCGAGCGCCTGGACCGGGCCCTGGCCCGGGCCTTTCCCGATGTCTCGCGCTCGCGCCTGCAGGACCTGATCCGCGCCGGGCACGTGCGCTGGAACGGAGCCGTCAGCCTCGACCCCTCGGTGAAGGTGGGCCCCGGCGCCGACCTCCTCGTCGCGGTGCCGGAGGCGGTGGCGGCCGAGCCGGTGGCCGAACGCCTCGACCTCGCGATCGTGTACGAGGACGACGACCTCATCGTGATCGACAAGCCGGCGGGACTCGTGGTGCATCCGGCCCCCGGGCACGATTCGGGCACGCTGGTGAACGGGCTCATCGCTCATTGCGGGGAGAGCCTGTCGGGGATCGGCGGCGTGCGCCGGCCCGGTATCGTCCACCGCCTCGACAAGGACACGAGCGGGCTGCTCGTGGTGGCCAAGAACGACCGCGCCCATGCCGGGCTGACGGCGCAGTTCGCCGATCACGGCCGCACGGGGCCGCTGGAGCGGGCCTACCTGGCCCTGGTCTGGGGCGTGCCGGAGCCGCACCACGGCACCATCGAGGCGAACCTCGCCCGCAGCGTCCGCAACCGCGAGAAGATCGCCGTGGTGCGCGGAGAGACGGGACGCCACGCGATCACGCATTACCGGGTGGAGGAGACCTTCGGCCCCGAAGGGACGGTCGCCCGGGTGCGCTGCATCCTGGAGACGGGGCGCACGCACCAGATCCGCGTGCATCTCAGCCATCGCGGCCACCCGCTGCTCGGCGATTCCGTCTATGGCGGCGCGTTCAAGACCAAGGTGAGCCGTCTGTCCCCGGAGGCGCGCGGGGCCCTCGACGCCCTCGGGCGCCAGGCCCTGCATGCCAGCGTGCTCGGCTTCGCGCATCCGCGCAGCGGGGAGACGCTGCATTTCGAGAGCCCGCTGCCCCCGGACATGCGGGCCCTGATGACGGCTTTGCGCGCTGGCGCGTAGCGGGACCGCAACAGTCAAGCCCAGGCGTGCGCCAGGACACCCCCGACTGCGGCTTTTCGTGTCATCACCGACCCAAGCGAGATCCCACGCGTTGACGCAAACTTCGTGCTGCGCGTCGCCTTCCCGAGCCCGCCGATTTCCCGCTAAGATGGGGAATCGAACGGCCGGCTCAAGGGAGCGGCGGTTCGCTTCGGACCGCCCTTCGGGGGTCCAACCAAGGAGGTAAGATCATGGCCGGCGCATTGCCAGTGCTCGCCACCGAAGGTGGCCTCTCCCGCTACCTCGACGAGATCCGCAAGTTCCCGATGCTCGAGCCGAACGAGGAGTTCACGCTCGCCAAGGACTGGCGCGAGAAGGGCGACCGTGGCGCCGCCCACCGTCTCGTCACGTCCCACCTGCGCCTCGTGGCGAAGATCGCCATGGGCTATCGCGGCTACGGCCTGCCCATCGGCGAGGTCGTGTCCGAGGGCAATGTCGGGCTGATGCAGGCGGTCAAGCGCTTCGAGCCGGACAAAGGCTTCCGGCTCGCCACCTATGCGATGTGGTGGATCAAGGCGGCGATCCAGGAATACATCCTGCGCTCGTGGTCGCTCGTGAAGATGGGCACCACCGCCAACCAGAAGAAGCTGTTCTTCAACCTGCGCAAGGCCAAGGGCCGCATCTCGGCGCTGGACGAGGGCGACCTCAAGCCGGATCAGGTCGCGCAGATCGCCGTCAAGCTCGGTGTGCCCGAGCAGGAGGTGATCGACATGAACCGCCGCCTGTCCGGCGACACCTCGCTCAACGCGCCCCTGCGCGAGGAGGGCGAGGGCGAGTGGCAGGACTGGCTGGTGGACAACAGCCCGAGCCAGGAGACCGTGCTCGCCCGCGAGGAGGAGGGGCAGAACCGCCTCTCGGCCCTGCGCGACGCGCTCTCGGTGCTGAACCCGCGCGAGCGCCGCATCTTCGAGGCGCGCCGCCTCGCCGACGACCCGATCACCCTGGAGGATCTCTCCGGCGAGTTCGGCGTGTCGCGTGAGCGCGTGCGGCAGATCGAGGTGCGGGCGTTCGAGAAGATCCAGGAGGCGGTCAAGCGCAACCTCGCCACCCGCGAGGCGCCGCGCGCCGGCACCGCCCGCATCGAGGCTCATGCCTGACAGACCGATGCGGGACGGCTCCTCGCGGGCCCGGATCGAAAAAAGGCCCCCGGCGGAACGCGCCGGGGGCCTTTTTCATGCGTGCGGCGACGGGCGCCCGACCCTCAGCGCCACTGGTCGAAGGCCTTCTGCAGCACCTGTGTGCCGGCGTTTCCCTTCTCGAAGGCCACGATCCCGCGCAGGCCCGAGCTGAACTTCAGGGTCACGTCGAACCAGCTCTTGCGCAACAGGATGTCGGTGTTGCGCTCGATGTCGTTCGGCAGCGAGGACAGGCCGATGAGGAACAGGTTCTCGCGGACCCGGACCGGCAGGCCGGAGACGGGCGAGCCCCGCGCGCTTTCCTCGTCCTTGCCCTGGAGCAGGCCGATATCCTGGACGTTGCGCTGGGCGGCCGTCGGCCCGCTCGGCGTGAAGACCAGTTCGATGGTGTGGGAGGCCGGCAGGGTGGCGTCGAGGTTCCGGCGCAGGGTCAGGGCCAGGGACAGGCCGGCATCCGGGAAGTCGGCCCGGGCGCGGACCACCGTCTCGAGGGGCTGGCCCTGCTCGCCCGGCACCGTGTCGAGGCGCCAGCTCACCCGCCCCTGCGTGGCGTTCGGCGTCGCGCTGCCCCCCCCGGCGGCCTCCTCGTAGAGGACGGCGCGCTGGGCGACGGCGAGGTCGGACTGTCCCTGCGCGGGCGTCGCGGCAGGGGCGGCGGGCCGGGCCGGCGCGGCGCGTTCGGCGGGCGCGGCCTCGCCACCCACCCGGTCCGCGAATTTCGAATCCGCGCCGTCCCCGGCATTCTCCTGGGTTTCCGCCGCGATCGGCTTCAGGTCGGCCGGCTTGTCGCGCAGGAGAAAGGCCGCCACCGCGATGAGGCCGATGACGACGACGAGGATGCTGCCGACGAGGAGGTTGCGCAGCAGGCGCGAGCGCCCCTGGCGGGGGGCGACCACGTCGATCCGGGGGCGCTGGCGCTGACCGTTCCCGTCCGCCGCCGGCTCGGCGGAGGTCTCCGCGTCGGGCGCGGCGGCAGGTTCCGCCGGCTCCGGGTCCATGAAGGGCGGCGCCTTGCCCTTGCGCGCCTGGATGCGGATCGCCGGCGCGACCGGATCCGGGGCGGCGGGCGCCACCGGCGGCTCCACCGGGGCGGGCGGCAGGGTCGCCCGGGGCAATGCGGCGGTGACGCTCGCCTCCGGCGGCGGGGGCGCCGGCTCGGGCGGCAGCGGTGCGGGGGGAGGCGGCTCCGACCCGACGGGCTCGGGGGCGACCGGCTCCGGAAGCGGCTTCGATTCCGGAAGCGGCTCCGGCTCGGGAAGCGGCTCCGGCCGGCTGGGCTCGGGCAGGTCGGTGACGTCGTTCGCCGGGATCGGGATGAACGGATCGGGCGGCGCCGGCGGCTCGGGCGGGGGGGCCGGCGCGCCGTGCTCCTGCTCGAGGCGCAGGATGGCGGCTTCGAGGGCGTTGCGCTCCAGGTCGATGTCGTCTTCCGACAGGGGCGGATCGAGGGAGCGCAGCTGCCCGATGAGCGCGCCGCGCGCGCGCTCGTAGACCGCGTGACGCAGGGCCGCCGAGCGGTCCGGCATCGCGTCGAGTGCCCGCGCCAGCAGTGGGTAATAGTCGGCCATCGTGCCTCAGGTCCGCTTCTCTCGCCGGCGGCTCGCGGGCCGCCCCCTCGCGCCGTCGCCCGGGATGGCGCGCCGGGCGACGCGGCGACCGCCGCACGGTCGATCGCGACGTGGCCGCATCATCCGCGCGCGGCCACGCTCACGGCAAGCGCCAAACGCCTCAGTCCTCGAAGGGGTTGTGCATGAGGATGGTGTCGTTGCGCTCCGGCGAAGTCGAGAGCAGGGCGACGGGCGCCCCGATCAGTTCCTCGATCCGACGCACGTACTTGATCGCCTGCGCGGGCAGGTCCGCCCAGGAGCGGGCGCCCGCCGTGGTGCCCGACCAGCCCTCGATGGTTTCGTAGATCGGCTCGACCTTGGCCTGCGCCGCCTGGTTGGCGGGCAGGTGATCCACCACCTCGCCGTCGAGGCGGTAGCCGGTGCAGACCTTGATGGTCTCGAAGCCGTCGAGGATGTCGAGCTTGGTCAGCGCGATGCCGTCGATGCCGGAGGTCCGCACGGTCTGGCGCACCAGCACCGCGTCGAACCAGCCGCAGCGGCGCTTGCGACCGGTATTCACGCCGAACTCGCGGCCCTTGGCGCCGATCGTCTCGCCGATCTCGTCGAAGAGCTCGGTGGGGAAGGGGCCTTCGCCGACCCGGGTGGTGTAGGCCTTGGCGATGCCGAGCACGTAGCCGATCGCGGACGGGCCCATGCCGGAGCCCGTCGCGGCCTGGGCGGCCACGATGTTGGAGGAGGTCACGAAGGGGTAGGTGCCGTGGTCGACGTCGAGGAGCGCCCCTTGCGCGCCCTCGAACAGGATGCGCTTGCCCGCACGGCGCTCGTCGTCGAGGAGCTTCCAGACCGGCTCGGCGAACGGCAGGATGGTGGGCGCGATCGCCTTCAGCTCGGCGAGCAGCGCGCCCGCATCCACCTCGGCGATGCCGAGACCCCGGCGCAGGGCGTTGTGGTGGGTGAGCACCCGCTCGATCTTGGCTTCGAGGGTGTGCTCGTCGGCGAGGTCGACCACCCGGATCGCGCGCCGGCCGACCTTGTCCTCATAAGCAGGGCCGATGCCGCGCTTCGTCGTGCCGATCTTCAGGCCGGCGTTCGAGGTCTCGCGGAAATGGTCGAGTTCGCGGTGCAGCGGCAGGATCAGGGTGGCGTTGTCGGCGATCCGCAGGGTGCGGGGCGAGATCTCGACGCCCTGCGCCTGGAGGCGGGCGATCTCGTCCACGAGGTGCCAGGGATCGACCACGACGCCGTTGCCGATCACCGAGAGCTTGCCGCCGCGCACGACGCCGGAGGGCAGCAGCGCCAGCTTGTAGGTGACGCCGTCGATGACCAGCGTGTGGCCGGCATTGTGCCCGCCCTGGAAGCGGACCACCACGTCGGCCTGCTCGGAGAGCCAGTCGACGATCTTGCCCTTGCCTTCGTCACCCCACTGGGCGCCTACGACGACGACGTTTGCCATTCACATAAGACCTGTGCGTGCCCGCGCGAAAGCGGCCCGACCTGTCGGGCGGACCGCTTTCGCTGTCTTCGGGTCTTTCCGCGATCCGTGCGCGGAAATCAAGCAAGGGGGCCGCCTGCGCCCGGATGGGCGGGTATGCCGCCTCAGCGGGCCTCGGTTCCGGGCGGCCGGCCGGGCAGGTCACCGGGCTTGATCACCGGCATGCCACCGGGGTTCGGGTCGGGCGGCGTCACCACCATGCCGGGGGCCGCGTTGCCCGGCGGCTTGATCACGCCGTCGCTCTTCTCGAGCTTCTCGCTCAGGGTCCCCTTGTCGGCCGACTCGTCCGAGGGGCGGATCTTGTCGGGGATCGTCTGGTTCGGCGGCGGCAGGGCCGGGTCGCTGTCACGGCCCTTCAGCGGTGCGTCGGGGGACTGGGCAAAGGCCGCGCCGGCGATCAGGCCGAAGCCGACCGCGAGGGTGAGGATCGAGCGCATGGAGTCTCCCTGTCTCGGATGCGAGGTCGGAGGGAGAACAGGCCCGGCGCCGAAGCGTTCCTGCCGAGGTCGTAACGTGCTGGGGTGGGAATGGCCTTCCCCCATCTGCCTTTGCGGGCGGACCGCGTCCCTCTCCCCCTCGCGGGAAGAGGTTAGGACTGGGGGTGTCACCGCCCGCCACGATCGATGGAGTTGGTGCCCCCACCTCCAACGCCTCCCCGCAAGCTCGACGGATATCGGGCAAGCCCGAGATCCGCCGGGGAGGAGAGGGGGAAAGACCCCGAGCACCGACCGGAGCGGTCAGGCGCTCTCGCGGGCCATGGCGAGGTAGAGTTCACGCAGGCGCCGGGTGTGCGGGCCGGGGCGGCCCTCGCCGACCGCGTGGCCGTCAATGGAGACCACCGGCATCACGAAGGCCGAGGCGCTGGTGTAGAAGGCTTCGGCCGCGTCCTTCGCCTCGGAGACGCTGAAGAGGCGCTCCTCCAGCGCGAGGCCGGCTTCCTCGGCGAGCCGCAGCACCGCCTTGCGGGTGATGCCCGGCAGGAGGGCTGTGGAGAGCGGGCGGGTGACGAGGGCGCCAGCCTTGGTGACGATGAAGGCCGTGGAGGACGAGCCCTCGGTGACCGCGTCGTCCTCGACCATCCAGGCCTCGGCGACCCCGGCGGCGGCGGCCTGCTGCTTGGCGAGCACCTGGGCCAGCAGCGCCACCGACTTGATGTCCCGGCGCTTCCAGCGGAGATCCGGCACGGTGATGATCTTGGCGCCCGTCTCGGCGAGGGGGTTCTTCGCGACGGTCTTGGCCTGCGTGAACATCATCACGGTGGGCGCGGTGCCGGCCGGCGGGTAGGCGAAGTCGCGCTCGTGCACGCCGCGCGTCACCTGCATGTAGACCAGCCCCTCGGTGAGGCCGTTGCGGGCGACGAGCTCGGTCTGCAGGCCGATCCACGCGGACATGCTGTGCGGGTTGGCGATGTCGATCTCGCCCAGCGAACGGTCGAGCCGGGCGAGATGGGCTTCGTTGTCGACGAGGCGTCCGTCGAGCACCGCCGAGACCTCGTAGATCCCGTCGGCGAAGAGGAAGCCCCGATCCATGATCGGCACGCGCGCCTCGGCGAAGGGCAGGAACTCGCCGTTCAGGTAGACGATACGTGGATGGGACACGGGGCTGACCTCAACTGACCGAAGGTTAGGGATGGACGCAGGATCCGTGCGCGGATGCGGTCAGGCGGCCCCGAAGACCCGCGAAAAGATCGTGTCCACGTGCTTGAAGTGGTAGCCGAGGTCGAAGCACTCCTCGATCTGCTCGGGGGTGAGTTCGGCGGTGACGTCGGCATCGGCCTTGAGGAGCGCGAGGAAGTCGCCCTCGCCGCGCCAGACCGGCATCGCGTTGCGCTGCACGAGGCGGTAGGCATCCTCCCGCGAGACGCCGGCCTGGGTCAGGGCCAGCAGCACCCGTTGCGAGTGGACGAGGCCGCCGAGCTTGTCGAGGTTGCGCTGCATGGTCTCGGGATAGATCAGCAGCTTGTCGATGACGCCGGTGAGGCGGGCCAGCGCGAAGTCCAGGGTCACGGTGGCGTCGGGGCCGATCATGCGCTCCACCGAGGAGTGCGAGATGTCGCGCTCGTGCCAGAGCGCCACGTTCTCCATGGCGGGCAGGGCGTAGCTGCGCACCATGCGGGCGAGGCCCGTGAGGTTCTCGGTGAGCACCGGATTGCGCTTGTGGGGCATCGCCGAGGAGCCCTTCTGGCCCTCGGAGAAGAACTCCTCCGCTTCCAGCACCTCCGTGCGCTGGAGGTGGCGCACCTCGATGGAGAGGCGCTCCACCGAAGAGGCGACCACGCCCAGGATCGCAAAGAACATGGCGTGACGGTCGCGCGGGATGACCTGGGTCGAGACCGGCTCCGGCGTCAGGCCCATGGCCTTGGCGACGTACTCTTCCACGCGCGGGTCGATGTTGGCGAAGGTGCCGACCGCGCCCGAGATCGCGCAAGTGGCGATTTCTTCCCGTGCGGCGGCGAGGCGCGCGCGGTTGCGCTCGAACTCCGCATAGGCCTGCGCCAGCTTGAGGCCGAAGGTGACGGGCTCGGCATGGATGCCGTGCGAGCGGCCGATGGTCGGCGTCAGCTTGTGCTCGAAGGCCCGGCGCTTGAGGGCGGCGAGCAGGGCGTCGACGTCCTTGATGAGGAGATCGGCGGCGCGCACGAGCTGGACGTTGAGGCAGGTGTCGAGCACGTCCGACGAGGTCATGCCCTGGTGGACGAAGCGCGCCTCGGGGCCGACGATCTCCGCCAGATGCGTGAGGAAGGCGATGACGTCGTGCTTGGTCACCGCCTCGATGGCGTCGATGCGGGCCACGTCGAAGACCGCGTCGCGGCCCTTCTCCCAGATCGTGTCGGCGGCCTCCTTCGGCACGACGCCGAGTTCGGCCAGGGCCGTGGTGGCGTGGGCCTCGATCTCGAACCAGATCCGGAAGCGGGATTCGGGCGACCAGATCGCGGTCATCTCGGGGCGGCTGTAGCGGGGGATCATGCGGCGCCTCGGGTTGCCACGCGTCAGGACATCGAAGCTGGCGCCTAGCACGGGCGCGCATGGCGCTCAACGCGCCAGGATCGAACGCGAACGCCCGCCAAAAGTGTGTCTTTCGCGCGTCACACGCATCGATCGTGTCGCCCGCGCTCCGGGGAGGGAGCCAGCGCAAACCTCGGTTTTCGACGCAATACCAGATCGATAGCGTACAGCCTGAACCTGTACTTATTATAATGAAAGAGGAGACCCGGAACTTATCCCTCGCAGCGCCGAGCCGTGATCGACTATGCTTTCGAAGTATCAATATATCTCCACTGATCGTCATGGATAATGCCATCAGCAGGAACGATACTTCGGATAGACAGGATCAGCCGCTCGATGTTCAGCACGCGTAACCTTGGTCTTCTCGCGATCCTGATGGGAGAGACGTGCCTCGCCGGCGGGCGCGGCGCGCTCGCGCAGGAGGCGGCACCGGCCGGAGCCGCACAAGGCGAAGTCAGCCTCGACCTGCTCAGCGTGGAAGGGACCGGCGCGGCGAGCACCGGCTACCGCACGGTGCGGGCCCGCAGCGCCACCAAGACGGACACGGCCCTGATCGACACGCCGCAGGCGGTGACGGTCGTCACGCGGGAGCAGATCCAGGACCAGGGCCACCAGGGCGTGACCGAGGCCCTGCGCTACGTGCCGGGGGTGTTCCTGCACCAGGGCGCGGCGAACCGGGACGAGATCGTGATCCGCGGCCAGCAATCGAGCGCCGACTTCTACGTCAACGGCATCCGCGACGACGGGCAGTACTTCCGCGACCTCTACAACGTCGAGCGCGTCGAGGTCCTGAAGGGACCGAACGCGATGATCTTCGGGCGCGGCGGCGGCGGCGGCGTGGTCAACCGCGTCCTCAAGGAGGCCAACGGCATCCCGCTGCGCGAGGTCGTCCTCCAGACCGGGTCGTACGGGACCAAGCGCCTCGCCCTCGATGTGGGCGACCGGATCTCGGACAGCGCCTTCTTCCGCCTCAACGGCCTGTTCGAGGATAGCGGGACGTTCCGCAACTTCGTGGATCTCCGGCGCTGGGGCATCAACCCCACCGCGACCCTGCTGCTCGGGCCCGACACGACCCTCAAGCTGTCCTACGAGTACTTCCACGACGAGCGCACCGCCGATCGGGGCATCCCCTCCCAGAACGGGCGGCCCTATCGCTACCGCGAGAACATCCGCACCTTCTTCGGCAATCCGGACCTGAGCACCGCCCGGGTCGACGCCCACATCGCGACCGCCGTGCTCGAGCATCGCTTCGCCTCCGGCGTGGAGATGCGCAGCCAGGTCCGCTTCGCCGATTACGACAAGTTCTCTCAGATCGTCTATCCGAGCATCCGGACGGGCGGCAGCGTGAATGCCGCCGGGACGCGGGTCGAACTCAGCGCCTTCAACAACGACACGCCGCGCACGAACCTCTTCAACCAGAACGATTTCACCTACCGCTTCACCACCGGCCCCCTGGCGCACACGCTGCTCGCCGGCTTCGAGCTCGGCCACCAGTCGGGGATCACCTACCGGGAGGACGGGTTCTTCGCCACGACCGGCACGCAGACCCTCGTGGTCAACCCGCTCTCGCCCCTCTCGCGGGTTCCGGTGAGCTTCCGCAACATCGCCTCGGGCGCGAACAGCCGCTACGACCTCGGGCTGGCGGCGGTCTACGCCCAGGACCAGATCGAGATCGGCCCGCACCTGCAGATCATCGGCGGCCTGCGCTTCGATCACTTCGACTTCAGTTCCACCGACCGGCGCACGCAGGTCGGCAACACCCGGGTGGACAACCTACTGTCGCCCCGGATCGGCGCGGTCCTCAAGCCGTTCGACGCCCTGGCCTTCTATGCCAATTACAGCGTCTCCTACCTGCCCTCCGCCGGGGACCAGTTCACCGCCTTGTCGGAGAGGCTGGCCATCGCCCCGCCGGAGCGCTTCGAGAACCGCGAGGTCGGCGTGAAGTGGGACGTGACGCCGGCGCTCCAGCTCACCGGCGCCCTGTACGACCTCGACCGCTACAACCAGCGCCTCTCGGACCCGAACCGTCCCGGTTTCTTCCTGCTCAGCGGCCAGACCAACGCGCGGGGCGTCGAGATCGGCGCGAACGGCTATCTCACCGACTGGTGGCAGGTCGCGGGCGGCTACGCCTTCACGGATGCGCGCATCGTCAGCGGCTTCGGCTCGGCCCTCATCGTCCCGGGCAACCGGGTCGCCGTCGTGCCCTTCAACGCGGTCACGGTGTGGAACAAGTTCAGCGTGACACCGGGATTCTCGATCGGCCTCGGCACGATCCACCAGGGCCATAGCTTCGCCAGCGCCGACAACACGGTCCGGCTGCCGGGCTACACGCGCTTCGATCTCGGCCTGTTCTATCAGGTCACCGACGGGGTGCGGGCGCAGATCAACATCGAGAACCTGTTCGACCGGGGCTACATCGCCACCGCCGACGGCAACAGCAACATCTCGCCGGGCGCGCCGCGCCTGATCCGGGCGCAGGTCGTGGCGCGGTTCTG
This sequence comes from Methylobacterium sp. FF17, assembly GCF_025813715.1. NCBI lineage: Bacteria > Pseudomonadati > Pseudomonadota > Alphaproteobacteria > Hyphomicrobiales > Methylobacteriaceae > Methylobacterium > Methylobacterium flocculans. Next base: position 5,705,605 of record NZ_CP107532.1, on the reverse strand, counting down.
AGCCGGCGCGCGCTGCGACGCTGTTGCAATCCGGCCACAATCCCTCCTGGATCGACCGTTTTTAGAATCGATCCAGGATTAAGCCGGAAACAACTTTGCTAAATGTTACGAACATGTTGCCGAATGATTTCGATGGCTTCTTAGAGCCGTTATAAGACAAATAACGGGATCGACCGCTCCGACCGCTTGCTTGGCCCGTACTTGGAGATCATGGGACAAATCAGTCCCTGGATCGACCGAGGGGCACAAGATCAACAAGACGTGATCCGAGAGCCGGTGGAATCGATTATGAAGATTGCAGCAACGTCGCGTGTCCTCGCGACCCTGTTGTGCGGAACCGCGCTGCCGGGGATCGCCCTGGCGCAACCGGCCATCCTCCCGGCGGACACCGCGGTCACCCTGGATCAGTTGAGCGTCGAAGGCCTGCGCGGCAATACGGTGGGCTACCTGACGCGGGAGACGCGCAGCGCGACGAAGACCACCACGCCGCTCATCGACACGCCGCAATCCGTCACCGTCGTGACCCAGGCCCAGATCCGCGACCAGGGCTTCCAATCGATCGAGGAGGCCGTGCGCTACGTCCCGGGCATCATCCCGCACCAGGGCGAGGGCAACCGCGACGACCTCGTGATCCGTGGCCAGCGCTCCAACGCCGATTTCTACGTCAACGGCGTGCGCGACGACGTGCAGTACTTCCGCGACCTCTACAACACGCAGCGGATCGAGGTGCTCAAGGGCCCCAACGCCCTGGTGTTCGGGCGCGGCGGCGGCGGCGGCGTCATCAACCGCGTCCTGAAGGAGGCCGACGGCATCCCGATCCGCGAGATCGTGGCCCAGGGCGGCCAGTTCGGGAACAAGCGCGTGGCGGTCGATGTGGGCGACCGGATCAGCGACAGCGTGTACTTCCGCCTCAACGGCATGTTCGAGGATACGGGCACCTATCGCGACTTCGGCGACATCCGCCGCTACGGCATCAACCCGACGATGACGTTCCTGTTGAGCCCGGTCACGACGCTCAAGCTGTCCTACGAGTACTTCCACGACGAGCGGACCACGGATCGCGGCATCCCCTCGCAGTTCGGGCGGCCCTACCGCTACCGCCAGAACACCGCCACGTATTTCGGCAATCCGGACCTGAGCTACGCCCGCGTCGACGCCCACATCGCCACCGCGACCCTCGACCACCTGTTCGAGTCCGGCGTGGCGCTGCACAGCACCCTGCGCTTCGCGGACTACCAGAAGTTCTACCAGAACGTCTTCCCGGGCGGGGCGGTCAACGCGGCCGGCACCGCCGTCAACATCACGGCGTACAACAACGAGACGCCGCGGACGAACTACTTCAGCCAGAACGATCTCACCTACAAGTTCGACACGGGCGTCCTGCGGCACACCCTGCTGGCCGGCTTCGAACTCGGCTACCAGGAGGGCCGCGCCTTCCGCGAGGAGGGGTTCTTCCCCAACGGCACCCAGACCCTCGTGGTCAATCCGCTGGCCTCGGTCACCCGCGCGCCCGTCGCCTTCCGCAACACCACCGGCAACAACACCCGCTACGACCTCGGGCTGGCGGCGGTCTACGCCCAGGACCAGATCGAGATCGGCCCGCACCTGCAGGTCATCGGCGGCCTGCGCTACGACCATTTCGACTTCACGTCGAACAACCTGAACGCGCGGGCGCCCGTCCCGGTGCAGACCAACCGGGTCGACGACCTCGTCTCTCCGCGCGCCGGCGTGGTCCTGAAGCCGCTGGAGAACCTCGCCTTCTACGGCAGCTACAGCGTCTCCTACCTGCCCTCGTCCGGCGACCAGTTCGGGTCCCTGACGCCGGGGCTCGCCATCGCGCAGCCGGAGCGTTTCGAGAACGCGGAGGTCGGCGTGAAGTACGACGTCTCGCCGCTGCTCCAGCTCACGGGCGCCCTGTACAACCTCGACCGCTTCAACCAGCGCATCGCCGATCCGAACCGTCTCGGATTCTTCCTCACCAGCGGCCAGACGACCACCCAAGGGGCGGAGATCGGGGCCAACGGCTACGTCACCGACTGGTGGCAGGTGGCGGGCGGCTACGCCTTCACGGATGCCCGCATCGTCAGCAACGTCTCGACCACGATCATGCGGGGCAACACCGTCGGGCTCGTGCCCTTCAACGCCTTCACTCTCTGGAACAAGTTCGAGGTCACGCCCGAACTCTCCTTCGGCGTCGGCTACATCCAGACCGGACACACCTTCGCGTCCTCGGACAACACGGTGCGCCTGCCCGGCATCACCCGCTTCGACCTGGGCCTGTTCTACAAGGTGAACGAGTTCTGGCGCGCGCAGATCAACATCGAGAACGCGTTCGACCGGCGCTACATCGCCACCGCCGACGGCAACAACAACATCCAGCCCGGTGCGCCGCGCACCATCCGCGCGCAGATCATCGCGCGGTTCTGAGTCGCGGCGGCGGGTGGCTCACTCCACCCGCTGCCAGCCCGGCCCCATCAGGCGCTCCTGCGGGGTGAAACGGGCCTTGTAGTCCATCTTGCGCGATCCCTCGACCCAGTAGCCGAGGTAGAGGTAGGGCAGGCCGAGTTCGGCCGCGCGCCGGATGTGGTCGAGGATCATGAAGGTGCCGAGCGAGCGATGCGCCTCGGACGGATCGTAGAACGAGTAGACCATCGAGAGGCCGTCCGCGAGGACGTCGGTGAGGCACAGGGCGACGGTCGGGCCGGTGCCGCGCCCGTTGATCGCGGTGTCGGGGCCGCGCCGGCGATAGGCCACGAGGTGGGTGTCGACGTGGCTGTCCTCGATCATCATCGCGTAGTCGAGGACGGTCATGTCGACCATGCCGCCGTCGCCGTGGCGGGCGTCGAGGTAGCGCCGGAAGAGGGCGTATTGCTCGGAGGCCGGGCGGTTGGGCTCCGGGTTGCCCACAAGGTCGTGGTTGCGCTGGAGGATGCGGCGCTGGCTGCCCGATGGCCGGAAATCGGACACCACCACCCGCACCGAGATGCAGGCGCGGCAGGATTCGCAGGCCGGCCGATAGGCGATGGTCTGCGAGCGGCGGAAGCCGCCCTGCGTCAGGATCTCGTTGAGGTCGCGGGCGCGACGGCCGACGAGGTGCGTGAACACCTTCCGCTCCTCCTGCCCCGGCAGGTACGGGCACGGCGAGGGGGCCGTCAGGTAGAATTGCGGGGTATCCCGGGAATGGCTCGTCACGCTTGTCTGTCGCTCGCCGCGCGGGGCCTGCGAAACGCGGGCCGAGACTTGAGTGTATCCGCATCGTGGGCCGGCTCAACACCCCCTGCGGTCCTCGGAACGATTTCGTGCGAAACCTTCGTCGCAGCCCGATCCCGGCCCTGATCCTTCCCCAGGACTTGATCCTTCCCGAGGACTTGATCCATGCCGAGGACTTGATCCTGGTCGAACCCTGCCCCCGCCCGGAGCCCCGGGCGGGACGCCGCGTCCCCTCAGTCCGCGCGCACCACGGCGAGGCCGAGGAGCAGGTCATGCCCGAGGCGGCGGTCGGCGCGCACGAGGCCGATGCCGACATCGAGCATCCAGAGCACGAACGCGGAGGCCACGGCCACGTAGAACAGCAGCGCGTGGATCGCGGCGGTGAGGTAATCGACGCGGGCGCCGCTCTCGGGGGCCACGACGCGCAGGCCCATCATCCGCATGCCCCAGGTGCCCTGGCCCGCGCCCCCCACCGTGATGGCGCTGTAGAGGATGCCGCTGGCGGGGAGGATCGCGAACAGCGTCCAGCCGAGGCCGAAGGTGAGCACGCCGACCACCGTGATCGCCAGCATCAGGAAGGCCGTGAAGCCGAAGATGAACAGGATGTCGAGGAGGTAGGCGACGAAGCGCGCCCCGAGGCTGCCCCGGACGTAGGGGACCGGAAACTGGGGGGCGTAGCCGGCCGCGTAGCGATCGGCGTAGGGGCTTTGCGTCTCGCGCATGGGGGCGCTCCTGAACGGCGCTCGCGGAATGGAGCGGCTGTCGTTCCGTCCCGAAATGTGGGCGTGCGCCGCACAACTCTCAAGATCGATTCAGGGCGGATCGGGGTTTCGCGCGGCGGGATCGGCGGCGGCGGCCTCCGGCGTGTCGAGGTAGTAGTGCCGCAGCAGGTAGAGGCTGGCGCCGCTGACCGGGCCGGACTCGGTGGACAGCCCGAGGAGTTCGGCGCCGGGGCCGAAGCCACAGGCGACCCAGCGCTGGCGTGCGGCCTGCCCCGGCCGCCCCGAGACCGCGTAATCGACCCGCACCTCGTCGGCATGCGCCCCCGTGCCGACGCGCAGGAGCCGGATGCCCGCCTGCGAGGGCGCCACCGCCGGCACGACGCGCCGGCAAATCGTGGCGCGCTGGCGGTCCACCGAGCTCTCGCAGGCGCCGAGGCCGAGCGCGAGGGCGGCGAGCCAGCGCGCGGACGCGCCGACCCTCACGCCCCGGCGCGCAGCCGCTCGGCGACCCGCAGGGCGTAGTAGGTGAGCACGCCATCGGCGCCCGCGCGCTTGAAGGCCAGCAGGCTCTCGACCATGGCCCGCTCCCCGTCGAGCCAGCCGTTGCGGGCGGCGGCCTCGATCATCGCGTACTCGCCCGAGACCTGATAGGCGAAGGTCGGCACCGCGAACTCATCCTTCACCCGGCGGATGATGTCGAGATAGGGCAGGCCGGGCTTCACCATCACGGAATCGGCGCCCTCGGCGAGATCGAGGGCGACCTCGCGGATCGCCTCGTCGGAATTGCCCGGGTCCATCTGGTAGGTGCGCTTGTCGCCCACCAGCGCGGCCTGCGTGCCGATGGCGTCGCGGAACGGGCCGTAGAACGCGCTCGCGTACTTGGCCGCGTAGGCCATGATCTGAACATCGCGAAAGCCCGCCCGGTCGAGGCCCGCCCGGATCGCGCCGACGCGCCCGTCCATCATGTCGGAGGGCGCGATGATGTCGGTGCCGGCCTCGGCCTGGATCAGGCTCTGCTCCACGAGGAGGGCCACGGTCTCGTCGTTGAGGATCGCGCCGTCCTCGAGGAGCCCGTCATGGCCGTGGCTGGTATAGGGGTCGAGGGCGACGTCGGTCATCAGCCCGAGTTCCGGCACCGCCTTCTTCACGGCGCGCACCGCCCGGCACACGAGGTTTTCGCGGTTCAGCGACTCGGACCCCGTGGGATCGCGCAAGCCCGGCTCGGTGTAGGGAAAGAACGAGATCGCCGGGATACCGGCGCGGGCGGCCTTCTCGGCATCGCGCACGACCTCGTCGACGCTGAGGCGCTCCACGCCCGGCATCGACGCGATGGGCTCGCGCCGGCCCGAGCCCTCGATCACGAAGAGCGGCCAGATCAGGTCGTCGACGGTGAGCGTATGCTCGCGCACGAGGCGGCGCGACCACTCGGCCTTGCGGTTGCGACGCGGGCGCTGGGTGATCCCCAGGGGCGCCGGTCGGGCCGCGTCCCGCGCGGTCTCGACGGCGAGGGGACGGGGCGTCGCGGGATCATGGGTCATCATTCGGCGAACTCGATGGGTTTCGGCCCTGGGACCATGGCACATGCGGGGCGTAACACATCCGCAAAAGCCTTCGAAACCCGCGCTGCCGACGCAGGAAGACCTGCCATGATCCCTTTGCAGGCGGAGATCCCTTTGCAGGCGGTGATCCGTCGGCTGGGGACGGCGGCTCGGGCCCGGCGCCCGGGTGCCGATTGACGCCGCGCGCCAAAACCTCGTCTAAGCAGGCGATCCAGGCGGGAGCGACGATGGCGGATTCAGGCGAGGCGGAGATCCTGTTCGAGCGGCGCGGGGCGGTGGGCCTCGTGACCCTGAACCGGCCGCGCGCCCTGAACGCCCTCACGCGCGCGATGCTCGAGGCGATGCGGGCGCAACTCGCGGCCTGGGCCGAGGATGCCGCCGTGACCCGCCTCGTCCTGCGCGGTCGGGGTGGGCGGGCCTTCTGCGCCGGGGGCGACATCCGCGAGATCCATGCCCTCGCCACGGCCGGCGACCACGCGGGCGTCGATGCGTTCTGGCGCGCCGAGTACGGCCTCGACGCCGCCGTGAAGCACTTACCCAAACCCATCGTCAGCCTGATCGAGGGCCTCGTGATGGGCGGGGGCAACGGCATCTCGGTGCATGGCAGCCACCGGGTCTCCTCCGAGAGCTACAGCTTCGCGATGCCGGAGGTGGGCATCGGGCTGTTTCCGGATGTCGGCATGACCTACGTGCTGCCGCGCCTGCCCGGCCTCACCGGCACCTATCTCGCCCTGACGGGCACCCGGATCGGCCCCGGCGACGCGCACGCGGTGGGGCTGGCCACGCACCACGCGGCGGCCGCCGATTTCGACGCCCTCGTGGACGCCCTCGCCGGGGGCGGGCCGATCGACCCGGTGCTCGCCGACCGCGCCCGGCCGGTGCCGGACCCGGGGGTGCTGGTCCGCGAACGCGCCCGCATCGACGCCTGCTTCGGCGCCGACACCGTACCCGACATCCTGGCGCGCCTCGATGCGGACGGGTCCGCCTTCGCGACGGAGACGGCCGCGCTGATGCGCACGCGCTCCCCCACCAGCCTCGTGCTGGTGCGCGAGCAGATGCGCCGGGGCGCGACCCTGACCTTCCCCGACGCGCTGCGCACCGAGTACCGCATGGTCAGCGCCCTGATGCGCGGACACGACTTCTTCGAAGGCGTGCGCGCCGCCGTGATCGACAAGGACGGCGCGCCGGCCTGGTCGCCCGCGACCCTGGGGGCCGTCGACCCCGGCACGATCGCCGCGGCCTTCGCGCCGGGTGACGCACCCGAACCCGATTTCGAGCGGTGACGAGAGGCCCGGCATGCGCGGATTGACGAAGCTGGGCGGCCCCCGCGAGGCGCGGGGCCGGGGCGGCGAGGGCGGGGGGGACCGGATCGAGCGGGTGCCGCAGTCGCCGCAGAGCGGCTGGGACGTGGTCCTGATCTGGTTCATGCGCGTCACCGCCCTGTTCTGGCTGGCCAAGGCGGTGGCGACCTGGGCCAGCATCCTCGACGTGCTGCCCGGCGCCCGGCCCTTCGAATCGGAGCCGATCGGTCGCCAGAGCGTGATCGTCTACTTCGCGGTGATCGACGCGATGGCGGCGGTCGGCCTCTGGCTCACCAGCGCCTGGGGCGGCGTGGTCTGGCTGCTGGCCGCCACCAGCACGCTCACCCTCGCGATCCTGACGCCGCAACTGCTGCCGATGTCGACGCCCTACCTGGCTATACAGGGCGGGATTATTGCGATGTATTTTATCTTATCTTTCCTGGCGGCCCGGGAGATCCGGTAAACGGGGCGTTACGGGGATCGCTTCATCTTGCATTTACCCAGAGAGGTAAATCGCAAATTCATCCTATCGCTTAAACCGTCTTTCATCTGCGACTCCTAGGTTGGCTTCATGAGCGGTGGCGAAGAACACCGGCCCCGAAGCGAACAGACCGATGAGGCTCATGATGAAGTCCCAAGCCGCCAAGGTCAGCGAGACCAAAACCGCCCCCGAAACCGCATCGGCCCACGACGCGTACCTGGAAGCCCTGCACCTCGTGGAGCGCCTGCACCGCCGGCTTCTCGACGTGATCAAGGACGAGTTCGAGCGTCGCGACCGCGAGGACGTGAACAGCGTCCAGGCGCTGCTCCTCTACAACATCGGCGACAAGGAGCTGACCGCGAGCGAACTGCGCACCAAGGGCTACTATCTCGGCTCGAACGTCTCCTACAACGTCAAGAAGCTCGTCGAGGCCGGCTACCTCCACCACGCCCGCTCGAAGACGGATCGCCGCTCGGTGCGCATCAGCCTCACCGACAAGGGGCGTCAGGTCCACGACATCATCCAGAGCCTCTACGACAAGCACGCCCGTACCATCCAGCCGATCGGCGGCATCTCGGACGACGATTTCGGCCGCCTCAACGTGGCACTCAGCCGGCTGGAGCGCTTCTGGACCGACCAGATCCGCTACCGTCTCTGAGCGGAGAAGCGCTCCCATCCTCCAAGGAAGACGCAGGTCCGGAACACCGGACCTGCGCGCGCTTCTGGACCGATCAGATCCGCGACCGCCTTTGATTCGGGGCCAACGTGCGGATCAGCGCCCGGGTCACAGCAGATCCTCGACCCGGATCGGCAGCGCGCGGATGCGGCGGCCCGTCGCGTTGAAGACCGCGTTGGCGATAGCCGCGTTGACGCCGATGATCCCGAGTTCGCCCAGACCCTTGAGCCCAAGCGGGTTCACGGCCGCGTCCGGGTCGGGCACGAACAGCGCCTCGATCTCGGGGGTGTCGGCGGCGGTGGCGACGAGGTACTCGGCGAGATCCGCGTTGCGATAATGGCCCCGGTCGAGGATCGTCTCTTCGAGAAGCGCCGAGCCGAGGCCCCAGAGCATGCCGCCCGTGAGTTGGCTCCGGGCGGTGAGCGGGTTGAGGATGCGTCCCGCCGCAAAGGCGCCGAGCAGGCGGTCGACCCGGACCTCGCCGGTCTCCGCATGGACCCGCACGCGGGCGAACTGCGCCCCGAAAGCCCAGGACACGGCCTTCTCGCCGGCTCCCGTTCCGAGGGCCATGCGGCCCGCCTCCATGGCCGCCAGGGCCTCCGGCCCCGACCCCTCGGGCGTGAAGGCGACGGTCTCGGCGATCTCGCCCGTGCGCGCCAGGAGTCCGTCGAGCGGCGCGCGGCGTCCGTCCGCCGCCGCCAGGGCGCGGTCCGCGAGCCGGCACCCGGCCGGATCGGCACCCGCCAGGGGAGCGTCCGCGGCGACCGCCGCCGCGACGAGGCGCGCACGCAGCGCCTCGCATCCCTGCGCGAGGGTGTGGAGCAGGCTCGTGGTGGTGGCGGATCCGCCCGAGAGGCCGGCGGCGGGCAGATCCGTATCGCCCAGCCGCACCGTCACCGCCTCCGGTTCGATCCCGAGCCACTCGGCGGCGCCGAGCGCGAGAAGCGTCGTGATGCCGTTGCCGATCTCGTGGTGCGCGGTGGCGACCGTGGCCCGCCCCCCGGCCGAGAGCGCGACCCGCATCGTGGCGGGGGCGATCTTAACCGGGCGCACGGAGGCCGCGCAGCCGAGGCCGATGCACCAGGCCCCCTCCCGCATCCGGCCGGGCTCGGGGTCCCGCTCCGCCCAGCCGAAGGCCTCGGCGCCGGCGTCGAAGCAGGCCATGAGCGGGCGCGAGGAGAAGGGCTTGCCCGAGATCGGATCGGTTGCGGTGTCGTTGCGCCGGCGCAAGGCGATGGGGTCGAGCCGCAGCGCATGCGCCATCTCGTCGACGGCGCTCTCCAGGGCGAAGAGGTAGGGCACCTCGGGGGGAGCGCGCATCGGCCCCGGCGTGTTGCGGTCGACCCGCACGGCGCGCTCGTCGGTGCGCACGTTCGGGCAGGCATAGAGGCTGGCGGTGACGTCGGTGCCCTCCATCGCGAAGGGGTCGAACCGCGAGGCGATCACCGTGGCCTTGTGGACGAGGGCCGTGAAGCGCCCGTCGGCCGTCGCGCCGAGCCGGATGTCGTGGCGGGTCTCGGGCCGGTAATTGGCGATGGTGAAGGTGTCGCGCCGGCTCGGCACCAGGGCGACCGGACGGCCCAGGGCCCTGGCCGCCAGCGCCACCGGGGCCGTGTACTGCGCAAGGGCGAGCTTCGAGCCGAAATGGCCGCCGATCAGCCCGGCCACCACGCGGATGTCGGCCGGATCGAGGCCGAGTTGCGCGGCGAGACCGTGCCGGACGGCGCCGAGGTAGCGCGAGGGCTCGTAGACCGTGAGGCGGGGTCCGTCCCAGGCGCAGGTGGTGGTGTACAGCTCGATGGGGTTGTGGTGCTGGATCGGCGTCTCGTAGCGCGCCGCGACGACCGCATCGGCGCGCGCCAGCCCCGCATCGGCGTCCCCGCAGGCGGGATCGTGGTGCTTCGGCTTGAGATCGGCGAGCCGCACGGTCTCGGCACCCTCCGAATCGAGGCCGTCCGCGAAGGGGGCGGGCTCGTAGCCGACGACGACGCGGGCGGCCGCCGCGCTGGCCGCCTCCACGCTCTCGGCCACCACCAGGGCGACGATCTGGCCCGCATAGGCGACCGCGTCCGAACCGAGGGGACGGTGGCCGCTATTGGCGTAGCCTCCCGCCATGAGGTGATCCACCGGCCGGATCGACCCGGCGAAGTCCCGATGGGTGAAGATGCCGAGGGTGCCCGGCACGGCGCGCGCGGCCGCGAGGTCGAAGCCGGTGATCCGTCCACGCGGGATGGTGCTCGTGACGAGGGCGGCATGGGCGAGGTTCGGCAGGCGGGTGTCGGAGGCGTAGCGCGCCGCGCCGGTGACCTTGGCCGGCCCCTCGACGCGCGGATGCGCGCGCCCGAGCCAGGCCGGACGGTCCGTCGTATCGGCCGGTATCCCCATCGGATGTCCCCCCTCTGTCGTGAGGGTAACCCCGGCCGGCGCGCCGGCGATCCGGGCGCGACGGCACGTCGCTCGGGGGCGGATGTCCGGCCCGGGAGCCGGACGGACTCGTCTCAGCCCTTCCAGTTCTTCAGCGCCGCGAAGGGGCTCGCCGAGGGGTCGGGGGCAGGGGGGTTCAGCACCGGCTCCACCTGCGCGATGGCATCCGCTAGGGAAAAGGCGGTGCCGCTCGTCAGCTTGCCGCCGGCGGCGTCCTTGTGGCCGCCGCCCCGGAAGCGCCGGGCGCCGTCGAGCGCCGTCTCGTTGTTGGAGCGGAACGACATCGTGCCTGCCCGCTGCACATTGAGGACGCGGCTGGCCCGGCCGCTCGCCATGATGAGGTCCGAGACGCGCTGGAAGGTGCCGGCATCGAGGCCGAACGACATCAGCGTGCCGTCCGAGAGGGGATGGAACAGCTCCGAGCGGGCGAGCACGCGGGCGATCCGCATGCGGGTGGTGAGCGTGCGGTCGTCGGTCGCGTCGTCGGCGAGGTAGCGGTCGAGGATGGCGGTGCGCAGCGCACCCACCTGGCCCTCGATGCCCGCCGGGGTGGCGCCGTCGGCGAGCAGCCGCGCCACGCCGAGGAGCAGGTCGCTCACGAAGCGGTCGTGCCAGGGATGGCCGATGGGGACGAGGTTCGAGACGTTGTCCCAGAACACCTCGTCGAGGCTCAGGCCCGCGCGGAACTCGGGCCGGTCCTTGCGCCAGAGGTCGACCGCGTCCACCGCCGTCACCAGGGCGCCGAGGATCGGGTCCGCGTCGGCCTCGCGGGTGGCGTAGAGGGCACGGTGCTCGTAGGCCATGCGGGTGGCGCAGCGCGCCTCGTCGATGAGCACCACGATGTTCGGGTCCTCGAGGTCGAAGCGCTGCACGCCCGGCGCCTCGGGGTGGGGCTGCGGCTCGAGCTTCTGCTCGCGGAGCTGATCCACCGACGAGGCGTGGTGGTCGAGCACGATCAGGCGGTGGCGGGCGGCCTCGTCGCGGCGGCGGTTGAGGGCGGCGAAGCTCTTGATGAAGCTGACCGCCACCGCCTCCAGGCCGAGGTCGGTCATCACGATCATCTCGGGGCTCGCCGCCTTGCCGAGGCGCTTCAGTTCGGTCTCGACCACGGGGCCGACATCCGAATAGCGCGGCACGTGAACGATGCGCGACACATCGGCGAACTGGCCGACCACCGTGGAGGCGCCGTAGCCGTCGAGGTCGTGGTGGGTGATCTGGGTGACGTTCACGGTCAATCGGTCCTCGGGCGAATCGCCGCCCCGGGCGGCTCTGTCGTGGCCCTTATGCGGCAGGTGGACCGCGACGGCGAGCCCCGGAGCGGCCGGGGGCCGTTCGCGAGACCGCGCGTCCAGCGACGCCGCGCGGTGCAGAGGGGGGACGCTAAAAACCGGCGGGAGCGGGATCCCGCTCGCCCGCCTCCTGGTCCCGTCGCACAGCCTCCGCCGCGTCGGTTCGACGGTGGACCGCTGCGACGCCCGGCTTGATTCCGCGGGCCGAACCGGGATGGTGCGAACAGACCACGAACAGATCGCGCGAGGAGACCCGCCCGCGATGGACCCGGACGAGGCCGGCCAGCCCCGAAAGATCATCCACATCGACATGGACGCGTTCTACGCCTCCGTGGAGCAGCGCGACGACCCCGCGCTTCGGGGGCGTCCGGTGGCGGTGGGCGGCTCGCGCGAACGCGGCGTGGTGGCGGCGGCGAGCTACGAGGCGCGGGTCTTCGGCGTGCGCTCGGCCATGCCCTCGGTGACGGCGCGCCGGCTCTGCCCCAACCTCGTCTTCGTGAAGCCGCGCTTCGATGTCTACCGGGGCATCTCGGAGCAGATCCGGGCGGTGTTCGCCGAGCATACGGACCTGATCGAGCCCGTCGCCCTCGACGAGGCCTATCTCGACGTGACCCACAATCGACAGGGGCTGGCCACGGCCACGGAGGTCGCGCGCGCGATCCGGGCGGCGATTCGCGAGCGCACCGGTCTCGTCGCTTCGGCGGGGGTGTCCTACAACAAGTTCCTGGCGAAGGTCGCTTCCGACTTCCGCAAGCCCGACGCCCTGTTCGTGATCACCCCCGCGATGGGCCCGGCCTTCGTGGAGGATCTGCCGATCGGGCGCTTCCACGGGGTCGGGCCGGTGACGGAAGCGCGCATGAAGGCGCTCGGCATTCTCACCGGGCGCGACCTGCGGGCCCAGAGCCTGGAGAGCCTGGTCGCACGGTTCGGCGCCTCGGCACCCTACTATTACGGCGTCGCGCGGGGCCTCGACACACGGCCGGTGCGGGTCAACCGGGTGCGCAAGTCCATCGGGGCCGAGAACACCTTCTCGGACGATTCCGCCGATTACGCCGTGCTCGCAGGTCGCCTCGCGCCCCTCCTCGACAAGGTCTGGGGTGCGGCCGCCGCCCGGGAGGTCCGGGCGCGCACCGTGACGCTGAAGGTGAAGTTCTCGGATTTCGAGCAGATCACCCGGGCCCGCTCGCTGCCCGGCTTCGTGCCGGACCGGTCGGACCTGGAGCGCATCGTGCTCGCCCTCCTGCGGGAAGCCTTCCCGCTCCGGCGCAGCGTGCGCCTGCTCGGCGTCTCGCTCTCGGCCCTCGAACACGGGCCGGCACCGGAGCCGGAGCAACTCGGCCTCGCACTCTGAGGGCGCGCAAACGAAAGGGGCGCCACCCTCTCGGATAGCGCCCCTCCCGGACCAGCAGGTTCCGTGCGCGGAACCCGCGATCACCCTTAGTTGAAGGGATCGATCTCGGCGGACTCGTAGCTGGTGACTTCCATGCCGACGCAGATCTCGGAAACGATGGGGGCGGACCACTTCATGACGTCTCTCCTCATGGCGGTTGATTGATGGGCGCCGGAATCCGGGGGCTCGCGGCGCTGGAACCGAGGGAAAACCCTTAGTTGAAGGGATCGATCTCGGCGGACTCGTAGCTCGTAACTTCCATGCCGACGCAGATCTCGGACACGATGGGGGCGGACCAGGTCATGGGGAACTCCTTGGCTGTCAACACCCTTGATATGTCGTTGTGTTGGGCACAACACAAGTGGGCACTACACTTATATTTCTCATATGATCGTGGGTGTCGGGCCGGAGAGGCCGCGAGGCCGGCGAAATGCCGCCTGCAATCAGAGATATGGTGCCGGCCGCCCTGAAACCAGGGCGATCCTCCGGCTCACCCGGGCTCCGAAGAGCGACGCCGTACCGCCGTCGTCACGCGCGGCCGCGTTTCACGCTTGACGACCGCGGAGGCGCGGCGCACTCACGCGCCGCCGGGCGGCGCGCGGCCTGATTCAAGGCCTCGCCCGCGCCCCGGCCTCCACCGACGAACCCCATGCCCAGCGACCATCCCGAACGATCGCCCGTGCCGTGCGCGGCCGTGTCCGGTTCCGTCCCCCGACGCTGAGGCTCGCCCGAGGCCCGCGCGGCGGCCGGTCCGGACCGGCTCGCCCACGGCCGGATCAGGCCGAAAGCCGAGGTTGAGCCCATGAACGAGATCGCCCCCTTCCCGACCGGCATCGACCCGGCCGTGCTCGCCGCCCGTCTCTCGGACGAGCGGGCGCCCGACATCGTCGAGGCCCTGAACGAGGAGGCGCCCGAGGTCGCCGCCGCCATCCTGCTCGGCCTCTCCCTGGAGCGGGCGATCGAGGTGCTGGACCAGCCCGAACTCGACTGCGCCGCCGACATCATCGAGATGCTGCCGCGCGACCGGGTCGCCGGCTTCCTCTCGGGAATGTCGGCCGACCGCATCACCGACATCTTTCGCGAGATCGAGGAGCCCGGGCGCTCGGACCTGCGCGCGCGCCTCGACGCCGAGACGCGCGGCGCCGTCGACCGCCTGAGCAGCTACGGCGAGGAGACCGTCGGCTCGCTGATGACCACGGAATTCGTGGCGGTGCCGGGCAACTGGACCGTCCGGCAGACCCTCGACCACGTCCGGCAGGTGGAGAAGACCCGCGAGACCATCTACGCGATCTTCGTCCTCGATCCGCGCACCCGCGCGCTGACCAAGGCGGTGCCCTTACGCCGGCTCATCGCGGGCGAGCCGGAGGACAACGTGCTCTCGGTGGCCCCGAACCGCCGTCCGCTGGCGGTCTCGCCCACCGCGAGCCGCGAGGAGGCGGCCCGGCTGATCTCGAAATACGACCTTCTGGCGCTGCCCGTCATCGACGCGGTCGGCCACGTCATCGGCATCGTCACGGTGGACGACATGATCGACGCCATGGTGGAGAAGCAGACGCAGGACGTTCAGCGATTCGGCGGGATGGAGGCCTTGCCCGAACCCTACATGGACATCGGATTCGGCACGATGATCCGGAAGCGGGCCGGCTGGCTCTGCGCCCTGTTCCTCGGCGAGATGATGACCGCGACCGCCATGCAGGGCTTCGAGGGCGAACTCGAAAAGGCCATCGTGCTGACCCTGTTCATCCCGCTCATCATGAGTTCGGGCGGCAATTCCGGCAGCCAGGCCACCTCCCTGCTCATCCGCGCCCTGGCCCTGCACGAGGTGCGCCTGCGCGACTGGTGGCGGGTGGCGATCCGCGAACTGCCCACCGGCCTCGTGCTCGGCACGATCCTCGGCGCGATCGGCATCCTGCGCATCGTCGTCTGGCAGAAGGCCGGGCTCTACGATTACGGCGAGCACTGGATGCTGGTGGCCGCCACCGTGGGGGCGGCGCTGGTGGGCATCGTCACCTTCGGGTCGCTGACCGGGTCGATGCTGCCGTTCCTGCTGCAACGCCTCGGCTTCGACCCGGCCACCGCCTCGGCCCCCTTCGTCGCCACGCTGGTCGACGTCACGGGGCTCGTCATCTACTTCTCGGTGGCGATGCTGATCCTGCGCGGGACTCTTCTGTAGACCCCGCGCATCCCGCGCGGGACGCGCCTGTAGACCCTTCGCGCCTCAGGCCCGCGAGCGCAGGCCCGCATCGCCGAGGACCGAACTGGCGAGGCGATCCGGCCCAATCTCGTCGGCGGAATAGCCGACGAGCGCGGCGAGGCTCTCGCGGGCGCGCCAGACCCGGCTCTTCACCGTGCCGATCTTGCAGCCCATCACGGTGGCGGCCTCGTCGTAGGTCATGTTGTCGATGGCCACCAGCGTCAGCGCCTGGCGCAGCGTCGTCGAGAGCCGGCCGATCGCCGCGTTCACGTCCTCCAGGTCGAGGACGGCGCCCTGCGCCGGCAGGGTCACCAGCTGCGCCGCGTAGCTGCCGTCGGTGTCCTCGACCTCGTGCACGCGCTTACGCTGGCCCGAGTAGAACGTGTTGCGCATGATGATGGTCAGCCAGCCGCAGACATTGGTCCCCGGCGTGAAGCTCTCGCGGTACATCCAGGCCCGCAGCATCGTGTCCTGCACGAGGTCGTCGGCCCGGGCGGAATCGCGCGTGAGCGAGAGGGCGTATTTGCGCAGGCCCGCCGCATGGTCCTGCAAGCCCTGGCGGACCTCCGCCGTCAGGGTCTCGCCGCGAGCGGCGAGGACCGCTTCGAGCCGGGCGAGCAGCACGGCGAAGCCGTCGGGCTGCTCGGTCTCCAGGGCGGCGTAGGCGTCGCGCAGGTGCTGCCCGAGGGATCGCCGGATCCCGGGGGCGAGCAGGGGAGCCTGCGCGACCACAGCGGCGGATTGGGCGGGAGATTGGGCAGCGGATCCTGTCAGCGATGTCATCCAGTGTCTTCTCGGGCAAGCGGAGGCGACCAGGGCGCGCGTCCTTCGATGCCTAGAGTTGTGCAAAACCCTAGAACGCCTGCATCAACACAGGTTAATAGGAAGACTTTGTCATCTCTGGTGCGCGATACCGTACGGAGCGAGACTATTCCGTCGTCGCGCTCAAGCTTTCGTTCGGAATTTTATCAACCCGCGACATCATGAATTGATCAAATTACGGAACCGGACGAGAAAAGGCCCGCCACGGCGGGGCGCCGGACGGGCCAAGTCCAGGGAGGAACGCATGATGCGCAACGGGTGAACCGGCCCGGCGGCATCGGGTTCAGCCTCGTCCGCGAACCGGGCACCGAAACCGCGCCGGGCCGATCCATGCAGCGGGCGATCCGTCAAGGGCCGGGCCTCAAGGTGCGCGGCCGTTGTCATCCCCGTAATCCACAGGGAGCAGGATGCACGTTCGCAGAACGGTGGGGGTCGGGTCAGATCTCGCCGATGAGGCGCGCGTACTCGGCTTCCGGAACGCCGTAGCTCTCCCCGGCGATGGCCCGCAGGCCGGCTCGGTCGAGGATGGCGATCCGCCCGCGCCGCGCCTTGATCAGACGATTGCCTTCGAGCAGTTGCAGGGCCAGCGTGACCGTCGTGCGCTGGACGCCCAGCATGAACGACAGGAAATCGTGGGTCACGGTGAGTTCGTCGCCGTTCACCCGGTCGTGGCACATCAGGAGCCAGCGGCCGAGGCGGACCTCGATGTTGTAGCTCGCGTTGGCGAAGGCGGTCTGCGCGGTCTGGATCAGCAGGGTCTGGACGAAGCACAGCAGCAGGCGGCGCAGGGTCGGGCTCGCCTCCGTGGCCGCCAGGAGTTCGGCGGCGGAGATCGCGATCATCTCGCCCGCATTCTGCACGAAATGGTCGTAGGGCGTCCGGTCGCTGCCCAGGAGCAGGGGTGTCGCCCCGACCAGGCCCTCGGGGCCGATGATCCCGACCTCGATCCGACTGGGCCCGGCCGTGGTGATCGAAGCGTATCCGGCTTCGGGAAAGTACAATTCCGTGATCGGCATGTGCGGCAGGATCAGGCCCTGGCGCATGCCCGTCACGAAGGGTCTCAGATGGGGCTGGAGCAGGGCGAAATCGTCGGCCGAGAGACGTCTCAGCAGGCGGTTGCGAACGGCGGATTGCTCTAGCGCCAACAAGACCCGGCCCCTGCGGGCGGGAGCACAAATAGTCTCTAATCAGCCCGGATAAAGGAATATATGCAATTGACCGCGTTACTATCGGTACGATATGGGACAAAAGCAACCCCGAGGGAGGATATGTCGGGTATCCGACATTCCTGCAATGTCGGGCACAACACCAAGAGTTGACGGACGGTGTTCAACGCGATCCGTTCGGATTTATAGATGCACTGGTGGACGGAGTTTCTGGACAATTACGGCAGGCTGTTCGGCAGACGTTCAAGGTTTCATCGGCCCGCGGGGCCGAGACCGTCTCCGCCAGTCCGTCTCATGCATCGAGAGACTTCCCGGCTCCGCGCGTTGTGGTCGGCACCCTGGGGAGAGGCCGAGTTACCATGAGTGGCAGGGCGGAACAGGGCGTCGACGACGGCCATCCCCGGGCACCCTGCCGGCCGTGTGAATCCCGATGCCGATGAACCGTCGCCCGGGTCACGCGCCCCATCCCCTCATGCGCCGCGAGATGCAGGTCGCGTCCGACCCCCTGACGCGCAAGCTCGAAGGCTTCGGAACCCTCGGGGCGGAGGACCGGGCCTGGTTGGCCCAGCTCTGCGACGGTGCCTTCGTCGTGCCGGCCCGGACCGACCTGATCCGGGAAGGAGACGTCCCGAACGGCCTGTTCGTCATCCTCGACGGCATGGCCTGCCGCTTCAAGCTCCGGCCCTCGGGTGCTCGCCAGATTACCGCCTACATGATCCCGGGCGACTTCTGCGACCTCGACCTCGCCCTGCGGCCGCGGATGGATCAAGGGCTCTCGACCCTCTCGACCTGCCGCGTGGTGCGCCTCGACGTCGAGACCATCGATCGGCTGACCGCGAATCCGGGAAACATCGTCCGGGCCATGCGCCGAGCCACCCTGGTGGACGACGCCACCCTGCGCGAGTGGCTGGTGAATGTCGGCTCCCGCTCGGCCATCGAACGCATCGCCCACCTGTTCTGCGAGTTGCTGATGCGGTTTCGCGCCGTCGGACTGGCGCACGGCGACAGCTACGACCTTCCCGTCTCGCAGCTGGATCTGGCCGATACCACCGGCCTGTCCACCGTCCACGTCAACCGCACGCTGCAGGAACTCAAGCGCCAGGGCCTGATCGAACTGCGCTCGCGCAGCCTGATGATCCGCGACCTGCCGGGCCTCCAGTCGCTGGGCGAATTCGACCCCGGCTACCTCTCCCTCGGGACGCAGATCGCCGCCTGACCCGCGGGCCGGCGCATCGTGATGCCGTGGCCCTCCGCAAGGGGGAACGCGCGGTTCGCTGACCCGAGATTCATCCTGTGCGGTGATTCCCGCGCTCATCCCGGACGCACGTCGGCCGGGCGCCGGTCCGGATCTGTACAGGACGCGCGGATTCCGGTTCCCTGGCGCGCGAACGGAGGCCGGGCCCTGTGCCGGCGCCTTCGGGCCGGGCGAGGCCGCGCGGCGCGGGGATGGAGAGGCTCGGGGATGACCGGCGGTTACGACTTATCTGGCAAGCGCGTCCTCGTGGCGGGCCATCGCGGCATGGTGGGTTCGGCCCTGGTCCGCCGGCTCGCCGCCGAGGATTGTACGGTGCTCACGCCCTCGCGCGCCACGGTGGACCTGCGCCGCCAGGCGGAGGTCGAGGGCTGGATGGCGGCGGAGCGTCCGCAGGCGGTGTTCGTCGCCGCCGCCAAGGTCGGGGGCATCGCCGCCAACGACAGCTACCCGGCCGACTTCCTCTACGACAACCTCATGATCGAGGCGAACCTGATCCAGAGCGCCCACGCGGTCGGCGTGGAGAAGCTGCTGTTCCTCGGGTCGTCCTGCATCTATCCGCGCCTCGCTCCCCAGCCCCTGGCGGAAAGCGCCCTGCTGACCGGCCCCCTCGAACCGACCAACGAGTGGTATGCCATCGCCAAGATCGCGGGCGTGAAGCTGTGCCAGGCCTATCGACGCCAGCACGGGGCGGACTTCATCTCCGCCATGCCGACCAATCTCTACGGGCCGGGCGACAATTACGACCGCCAGGGCAGCCACGTCCTGCCGGCCCTGCTGCGCAAGGTTCACGAGGCCCGGCGCGACGGGACCGGCAGCATCACCCTGTGGGGCAGCGGAACGCCCCTGCGGGAATTCCTGCACGTGGACGATCTGGCCGATGCCTGCGTCTTCCTGATGAAGACCTATTCGGACGGCGGCCCGGTCAATGTCGGCTCGGGCCAGGAGGTCAGCATCCGCGCGCTCGCCGAGACCATCGCCGAGGTCCTGGGCTGGTCGGGGGATCTCACCTTCGACGCCACGAAGCCCGACGGAACGCCGCGCAAGCTCCTCGACACGAGCCGCCTGAACGATCTCGGCTGGCAGGCCCGGATCGGCCTGCGCGACGGGATCGCGGGCGCTTATGCCTGGTTCACCGAGAACCATCCCGAGGCCTGAACCGGCCCAAACGAAAAACCCCCCGCCTCCGGTTGGGAAGCGAGGGGGTTTTCAAAGCCTTGAAGCGACTTCGACAGTTAAGGCGGATCGTCAGTCGATGGAGCGGGCGACCGGGCAGGTCTCGCGGATGTCGGCCGGAAGCGAGGCGAAGTCGACGTAGCCGGCGGCGCGCGCCATCGCGTCCAGGGCCGACGTCTCGTCCGATGCACTGCCGGTCCAGAGGACGGCACCGTTGGTCTTCTGGCGAATCTCGAAGATGCTCATGGTTCGTGAACCTCGGCTCGGGTCTCGTCTGCTGGATTGTCAACGTACAGGGTTTGCGGGGGTTCCCGCCTGGTGGAGCAAGACCGGACCCGTCCTCTCGACACGCCGAACGTCTCGACCCGGCGGACTTCTGAGGGCGGAAGACTTGCCGGTAGGAGACTGGTCGATGGAAGACTTGCCGGTACCTGAGCGGCCGGATCGCATGATTGGATCAGACGCCTTGAAAACGCCGGCCTCGCCCCGCAGGCATCCGGCTCCCGTTCCGGAGACGCGAAGCCCGATGTCCCGCCCCCCTTCGCTCCGTGCCGGCCTCGCGCTCCTCGGCGCGATCCTGGCCGCGCTCCCCCCGGCGGCCCGGGCGGCCGAGAGCCCGGTCATCCCGGACCCGATGGCGATCGCCCCCGCCGTCACGGTCGCGGCGGCGGCGCGGCGCGAGATGGTGGAGCAGGCGGTCGTCACCGGAACCCTGGTGCCCCGCGACGAGATCCTCGTCGCCCCCGAAATCGAGGGCACCCGGATCACCGAGCTCCTGGTGGAGGAGGGCGCCGAGGTGGCGCGCGGCCAGCCCCTGGCCCGCCTCTCCCTGGAGATGATCGTCACGCAGGAGGCGGCCAACGCCGCCGGCATCGCCAAGGCGCAGGCCGCCATCCTCCAGGCCCGCAGCCAGATCGTGCAGGCGGAAGCCGCCCAGGTGGAAGCGAACCTCTCGCTGGAGCGGGCCCGCAGCCTCCTGCGCACGGGCAACGCCACGGCGGCGACCCTGGAGCAGCGCGTCTCCACCGCGCAGGGCAGCGAGGGGCGCCTCGCCGCCGCGCGGGGCGGGCTGCAACTCGCCGAGGCGGACCTCGCCACCGCGCGGGCGCAAGGGGCCGAGATCGCCCTGCGGCGGGCTCGCACCGAGATCCGCGCCCCGGAGGCCGGGATCGTGACCCGCCGCACCGCCCGGGTCGGCGCCACCGCCAGCGCCACGGGCGAGCCGATGTTCCGCATGATCGCGCGCGGCGAGATCGAACTGGAGGGCGAGGTGCCGGAAGTCTGGATGCCGCGCCTCCATGTGGGCGATCCCGTACGCCTCGAGGGCGAGGCGGGCCGCATCCTCAAGGGGCGGGTGCGCCGGATCGATCCCGAGATCGACCGCACCACCCGGCTCGGACGGGTCCGGATCAGCCTCGATCCCGATCCGACCCTGAGGATCGGCGCCTTCGCGCGCGGCAAGGTCGAGGTCGCGCGGCGGACCAGCGTGGCGGTCCCGCTCTCGGCCGTGCTCTACGCGGCGGATGGGGGTGCGAGCGTGTTCGTCGTGGCCGACGCGCGCGTCGAGGCGCGCAGCGTGGTTCCGGGCCTCTCCACCGACGGGCTCATGGAAATCCGCTCGGGTCTGGCGGCGGGGGAGACCGTGGTCGCCCGCGCCAGCAGCTTCCTGCGCGACGGGGACCGCGTCCGCGCGGTCGTCCCGCCGGGCAGGGCCGCCGATGCCGCGCGCTGATCGGACCGAGCCATGCGCCTGAACATCTCCGCCTGGGCGATCCGCAAGCCGATCCCCTCCCTCGTGCTCTTCCTGGTGCTGATGGTCCTCGGACTCGTCAGCTTCCGGGCCCTGCCGATCACGCGCTTTCCCAACATCGACATCCCCATCGTCTCCGTGCAGGTGCTGCAATCGGGGGCGGCGCCCTCCGAGCTGCAGACCCAGGTCACCAAGGTGGTCGAGGACGCGGTGGCGGGGGTGAAGGGCGTCAAGCACGTCATCTCGACGATCTCGGAAGGCGTCTCCAGCACCACCATCGAGTTCCGCCTGGAGGTGAACAGCGACCGGGCGGTCAACGACGTCAAGGACGCCATCTCGAAGGTCCGGGTGAACCTGCCGCGCACCATCGAGGAGCCGATCATCAACCGCGTCGAGATCGCGGGGCTGCCCATCATGATCTACGGCGCCTCGGCGCCCGCGATGACGCCGGAGGACCTGTCCTGGCTCATCGACGACGTCATCGCGCGGCAGGTCCAGAGCGTGAAGGGCGTGGGCGGGGTCGAGCGCCTCGGCGGCGTCGCCCGGGAGGTGCGCGTCACGCTGAAGCCCGATCGCCTGCTGGCGCTCGGCATCACGGCGGCCGACGTGAACCGCCAGTTGCGCCTGACCGCCGCCGACATGGCGGGTGGGCGCGGCGAACTCGGCGGCCAGGAGCAGTCGATCCGCACGCTCGCCGGTGCGGCGAGCCTGGAGTCCCTGGCCGAGACCTCGATCATCGTGCCGGGCGGCCGCAAGGTCCGCCTCGACGAACTCGCCACCCTGGTCGACGGCGCGGAGGAGCCGCGCACCTTCGCGCGCTTCAACGGCGAGCCCGTGGTCGCCTTCGCGATCTCGCGCTCGACCGGCGCCAGCGACGCCGAAGTGGCGGTGGGGGTCGCCAAGCGCATCGCCGAGCTCGCCGAGCGGCATCCGGGTGTGCGCTTCGACGTGATCGATACCTCCGTCACCAACACGGTGGGCAACTACCATTCGGCGATGCTGAGCCTGGTCGAAGGCGCGGCGCTCGCCGTGATCGTGGTGTTCCTGTTCCTGCGCGACTGGCGCGCGACGCTGATCGCCTCGATCGCCCTGCCGCTCTCGGTGCTGCCGACCTTCTGGGTCATGAGCAGCCTCGGCTTCTCGCTCAACGCCGTCAGCCTGCTGGCCATCACGCTCGTGACCGGCATCCTCGTGGACGATGCCATCGTCGAGATCGAGAACATCGTCCGGCACATGCGCATGGGGAAATCCCCCTACCGCGCCGCCCTGGAGGCGGCCGACGAGATCGGGCTCGCGGTCATCGCCATCACGGCGACGATCATCGCGATCTTCGCCCCCGTCTCCTTCATGAGCGGCATCGCCGGGCAGTACTTCAAGCAGTTCGGCCTCACCATCGCGGCGGCCGTGTTCATGTCGCTGCTGGTGGCGCGTCTGATCACGCCGCTGCTCGCGGCCTACTTCCTGCGCGACCACGGCCCCGACCACACCCGCGAGGGCGCGGTGATGCGGGCCTATACCCGCGTGGTGGCGTGGTCGGTGCGCCACAAGTTCATTACGCTGGTGCTGGGGCTCGCGTGCTTTGCCGGATCCATCCTCTCCACCGGACTGCTCCCGGCGGGCTTTCTGCCGGCGGAGGACGCGGCCCGCACGATCTTCGTGGTCGAACTGCCCCCCGGCGCCCGGCTCGCGGACACCACGCAGGTCACCGACAGCCTCGTGGAGCGCATCCGGAGCCTGCCGGAGGTGCGCAGCGTCTTCGTGGATGGCGGGCGCCAGTTGCCCGGAAAGAAGGAGGTGCGGCTCGCCACCTTCACCATCAACCTGACGCCGAAGAACACCCGCCACCGCAGCCAGAAGCAGATCGACGTCGCCGTGCGGGGGATCCTGCACGCGGAGCCCGACATCCGGTTCTGGGCCCTGCGCGAGGGGGGCCAGCGCGACGTCACCCTGATCGTCTCAGGGCCCGACAAGGCGGTGGTGGCCGACACGGCGGCCCGGCTCCAGCGCGAGGCGGCGGGCATCCCCCACCTCGCCAACGTGCTCTCCACCGCCCCCCTCGACCGCACCGAGATCCGCATCCGCCCGAAGGCCGGGGTCGCGGCCGATCTCGGCGTCTCCACCGACCTCATCGCCGAGACCGTGCGGGTGGGCACCATCGGCGACATCGGCGCGAATCTGGCCAAGTTCAACACCATCGACCGTCAGGTGCCGATCCGGGTGCAACTGCCCGAGCGCCTGCGCGGCGACCTCTCGCAGATCGAGACCCTCAAGGTTCCGGTCAAGGGCGGGGGCGCCGTGCCGCTCTCCACCGTGGCGGACCTCAGCCTCGGGCGCGGGCCCACCGCCATCGACCGCTACGACCGCGCGATCCGGGTGGCGCTGGAGGCCGACATGGAGGGCTCGGATGCGCTGGGCTCGCTCATCGCGGCGATCCTCGACCTTCCCACCGCCAAGGATCTTCCGTCCGGCGTGACCATCCGCCAGACCGGCGACGCGGAGGTGATGGGCGAGGTCTTCGAGGGCTTCGCGCTGGCCATGGGCGCCGGCCTGATGATGGTGTTCGGCGTCCTCGTTCTGCTCTTCGGCAACTTCCTGCAGCCGCTGACCATCCTGTTCTCGCTGCCGCTCTCCATCGGCGGCGCGATCCTCGGCCTCCTGATCTTCCAGATGCCGATCTCGATGCCCGTCGTGATCGGAATCCTGATGCTGATGGGCGTGGTGACGAAGAACGCCATCATGCTGGTGGACTTCGCCGTCGAGGAGATGGCCCGCGGCGTCGACCGGGCCACCGCCATCGTGGATGCGGGCCGCAAGCGCGCCCGGCCCATCGTGATGACCACCATCGCGATGGCCGCCGGCATGGTGCCCTCCGCCATGGCCCTCGGGATCGGCGGCGAGTTCCGCGCCCCCATGGCGGTGGCGGTGATCGGGGGCCTCATCGTCTCGACCGGACTGTCGCTGATCTTCGTCCCGGCGATCTTCATCCTGGTGGACGACCTCTCGCGCCTGTTCACGCGTGTCTTCGGCCGCTTCATCGGTGCGGTGGACGAGCCGACCGAGGGTGCGTTCGCCCTGCCGCAGGCGCCCACGGCCAACGACCCGAAGCCGTTCCCGCCCCGCATCGCGGCGGAATAGGCCGGGGGTCGAACCGAAACGAAAAGGCCCGGACCTCACGGTCCGGGCCTTTTCGTTTCGTCACGATGGGGGAGGGATCAGCCCTCGGTACGGGCGGCGAGGCGGCTCGCGGCGAAGCAGAGGCCGCCGGCGACGACGAACAGCACCACGAAGGTCTTCACGGTGGCGTAGAACAGCGCCGGCTCGATCCCCGCGTCTGTGTAGAGCACCAGCCCAATGGCACCGATCGGCAGAAGCAGGAGGGCCAGGAGCGGGATCAGCGGGTTGTTCATGGGGGCGGACCTCTTATCGGAACCCGGTTCACCGGACCGTGTGGCGTTCACTGTGCCCCTCATAGCATCGGGGGGCGGACCGCGCCAAGCGTGTGCGCTCACGCTGTCCTGCGGTCGAAGAGCCCGATTCAGGCCGGGATCCGCACCGTGGCGCGCAGGCCCCCGAGGGGGCTGTCGTGCAGGTTGACGTCGCCGCCATGGGCGCGGGCGATGTCGCGGGCGATGGAGAGGCCGAGTCCGGAGCCGCCGGCGTCCTGGCGCGCGTCGTCGAGGCGCACGAAGGGCTTGAATACCTCCTCGCGCTGGTCCTGCGGGATGCCCGGCCCGTCGTCGTCGATGGAGACCAGGAAGGCGCGGGCCTCGCGCCGCCCGGTGATGGCCACGGTCTCGCCGTAGCGGGCGGCATTGGCGGCGAGGTTGAAGAGGCAGCGCCGGATCGCGTCCGGTCGCAGCGTCACGTGCGGGTGGTCCTCCATCTCCACGGCCACGACATGGGCGCCGAGGCGCTCCACGTCGGTGCGCAGGTCCTCCAGCAGGATCCGCATGTCGGTGGGCACCGCCGCCTCGCCGGAATCACCCCGCGCGAAGGCGAGGTAGGCTTCGAGCATCCGGCTCATCTCATCGACGTCGCGCTGCAGGTCCTCCACCTCGGGCGTCTGCTCGACCAGCGCCAGCGAGAGCTTGAACCGGGTGATGATGGTGCGCAGGTCGTGGCTGACCCCGTTGAGCATCGTCGTGCGCTGCTCCATCGCCCGCTCGATGCGCCGCTTCATCTCGATGAAGGCGTGGCCGGCCTGGCGAACCTCGCGGGCGCCGCGCGGCCGGAACTCGATCTCGCGGCCCTTGCCGAAGCTCTCGGCCACCGCCGCGAGCCGCAGGATCGGCTTGATCTGGTTGCGCAGGAACAGGATCGCCACGCCGAGCAGAACCAGGGACGACCCGCTCATCCAGAGCAGGAAGATGTGCGAGTTCGAGGCATACGCCATGCTGCGCCGGGCGGTGACGCGCATCACCCCGTCGGGGATCGAAACCCGGATCTCGATGAGACTGGAACGTCCGACCGTGTCGATCCAGTAGGGCCGGCGGATCTGACGCCGGATCTCGTCCGAGAGCGCCTCGTCGAGGATGGAGAAGAACGGGCGCGGTCCAGCGGGCGGGAGCTTGGCCGCCTTGAGGATGTCGACGTCGAGGTTGAGCCGCTCGCCGGCGATCCGGCTGAGGGTCTCGGAATCCTTGTCCTGCGGGTAGCTCTCGTAGACGTCGATCAGCGCGGCGACGTCGGCGGTGACGGCGGCCGAGAGTCGGCGCGTCACGAGTTGCCAGTGGCGCTCCATGAAGGTGTAGGCGATCACCGACTGGAGCAGCACCACCGGCGCGATGATGATGATCAGCGAGCGGGCATAGAGGCCCTTGGGCAGCACGTCGCCCACCGCCCGGGAGAGAATGCGCCAGAGGCGGCGGGGGCGGGGCAGGGCGGCAAGCCAGGAGGCCGTCCGCCGCAACGGGCCTGTGGCGGCCATGCGATCACGCATCCATGGGGCGGTCAGTCGACCGCGAGGCGGTAACCGACGCCCCGCACCGTCTGCAGGAACAGGGGATTGGCCGGGTCGACCTCGGTCTTGCGGCGCAGGCGGTTGATCTGCACGTCGATGCTGCGTTCGGCGGCGAGCCCCCCGCCGCCGGCCAGCGCCTCGCGCTCCACGTTGCCGCCCTTGGCCTCCGCCAGGATGGTGAGGATCTCGCGCTCGCGCTCGGTGATGCGGATGGTCTCGTCCTCGCGCCGCAACTCGCCGCGATCGATCCGGTAGGAGAAGGGCCCGAAGGTGACGGTGTCGTGGCTCAGGGCGCGCCCCCCCTCGTCCACGCTGCGCCGCTTGATGATGTTGGTCAGGCGCAGGATGAGTTCGCGCGGCTCGAAGGGCTTGGGCAGGTAATCGTCGGCGCCGATCTCGAGCCCCATTACCCGGTCGTTGGGGTTGGAGCGGGCGGTCAGCATCAGGATCGGCACCCGCGAGGACCGGCGCACCTCGCGGGCATAGTCGAAACCGCTCTCGCCCGGCATCATCACGTCGAGGACCAGGGCGTCGAAGACGAAGCACTGCGCCTTGGTGCGCGCTTCCGGCACGTTCCCGGCGGAGGTGACGCGAAACCCCTGCTCGCAGAGGAAACGCGCCAGCAATTCCCGCACGCGGCGGTCGTCGTCGACCACGAGAACGTGCGGCGCGTGATCGGGCAGCTCGACGCCCGCACGGGGGCCCGGCGCCGCCATCAAGCGGCGCTCCGGACGCGCCGGGCCATCAGGCGGCGCACGGCCGCGCGCTCCTCGGGCTCGATCATCCCGAACAGGAAGCTCTCGGCCGAGAGGGGCGTCTCGTGGCCGGACTCGGAATCGGCGAGCGCCCGCGCCACGCGGCGGCTCTGGACCCGGATGAGATCGTCGGCCAGGGACCGGCCTGCGCTGGTGCAGAACAGCAGCCGCTGGCGGCGGTCGCTCGTACCGGTCTTCTGGAGGATGTAATCCTGCCCGATCAAATCCTTGAGCACCCGGTTCAGGCTCTGCTTGGTGATGCGCAGGATTTCGAGGAGTTCGGCGATCGTGAGGCCTGGGTAGCGATCCACGAAGTGCAGGACCCGGTGATGCGCGCGCCCGAAGCCGTACTGCGCCAGGATGCGATCCGGGTCGCCAACGAAGTCCCGGTAGGCGAAGAACAGGAGTTCGATGAGATCGTCGCCGGACCCGGCCGACGGCAGCGTCTGATCGGCATCGTGCATCGCGCGGGCTGTCACGTCGGGGCGACCTGCAGTTACGTCAGTGTTGTTGACATGTTCCAGGCGGAGCCGGGGCCGTCAAGCCATGCCGCCCCCGCGCCCACGGGTGATCGCGAGGCCCGGCCTTCCCCGGCCGCCGCTCCGCCCTGAGACATCCCGCCACGGGACGGTGTCGTTCCCGGCGGGCACGAGGCGGAACTCCGGGGCAGGCGGGACGTTCACCAGAACATTTCAGGAACACGAGGGCAGACATGGCCAAGACCCAGCATTCCGAGGCGGACGCCAACCCGAAGACCGACCCGAAGGACACCTCGAACCAGATCAAGGATCCGAGCCAGTGGACGACGGGCGGCGAGCCGATGACGGGCGCCCAGGCGTCCTACCTCAAGACGCTTTCCGAGGAGGCCAAGGAGCCTGAGGCGTTCGACCCGGACCTCGACAAGGCCGAGGCCTCCCAGCGGATCGACGCCCTGCGCAAGGAATCCGGCAAGGCCTGAGGGCCGGTCCGCTCCCCGGTCGCGATCGCGTCGGGGATCGGCTTCCTCATCGTGGCGGAAGCTCTCGCGGGCTTCCGCCACGGTGGCTCGATTTGTCGGGGACCGGTTTAAAGGCTTCGCAAGGAACCGGTGCTATTCGTTCGCCCGATCGACCTCGGCGAAAGACCACCCGCACCCATGGCCAGACTGGACACGACCGTTTCCAGACACCGCGCCGAAAGCGGACGGTCCGTGCGCCTGAGCGTGCTCCGGTTCTGGACCGACCGCGCCGGGGCGACGGCCATCGAATACGGCCTCATCGCCGGGCTGACCTTTCTGGTCATCGCCGGCTCGCTGAAGCTCTTCGCAGAGCGGATGACGCTGATGTACAATTATATCGGCAACAGCCTCGCCGGAGCCTTCTGAGCGTCGCGCCTCGACCGGCAGGATGGCGGTGAATGCTCGGGGCGTCCCAGGACCGTGTCCGGCGCCGGCCTAGCGCCCCCCGCGACCGAACCCCGACTTCGACGCACCGGGCTTTGGATCGAACGGTCCCTTCGCGGCCGGCCGGTCGGTACCCGAACCTCCGTCCTGCGGGGCCTGCCAGAAGGTATCGAACAGGCGCTGCATCGCGCGGGCGTTCTCCTGCTGCACCTCCAAACCGGTCTGGAACATCTGCTGCATCACCGCGAAGGGCGCGTCCGTCGCGGCCGCGTCCCGAGGGGCCGGCTCGGGCTTCGCCGCCATGGTCAGGCGGGGCGGAGCCTTCCGGGCCTGAGGTACGCTTGCGGCGGGCAGGGCGGCCCCGCCGGATCGCAGGAACGCCTGCATCATCTCCGACCAGGCCTGGGGCGTGAACCCGAAGGGCTGGGGCGCCGGCTGCGGCGCGGGGGCCGGAGCCTGGTTGACCATGACGTGGACGATGCCCGCCACGACCATGCCGGCCATGACCGGAAGCATCTGCTTCAGGGCCGGTGTGGCGACGCCGCTCACGGTGGCGGCCTGCTGAAG
Source organism: Methylobacterium sp. FF17 (assembly GCF_025813715.1). NCBI lineage: Bacteria > Pseudomonadati > Pseudomonadota > Alphaproteobacteria > Hyphomicrobiales > Methylobacteriaceae > Methylobacterium > Methylobacterium flocculans. The sequence goes on along the minus strand of NZ_CP107532.1, from coordinate 5,676,530 downwards.
GATGGCCTGATTGAGATGCGACGAGCCGAAGAGCTGCTTGACCAGAATCTCCATCTGCGGCGACTGGGCCGGCGGCGGCGTCGGGCCCACGAGGTTGAACAGATGGGCAATGCCCATGGGATCGTTGGCCGCGTTGCGCTGCAGCCCCATGGTCAGCGCGGGCAGGAGCGCCTCCATCGCCCGCAGGCTCTGATCCGGCGTCAGCCCGAACTGCCGTCCGAGACCCTGGACATTGGCGCCCGCCTGCGCCTGGAGGATGTCGAACAGGTTGAACATGGCGGCCTCACGGACGAACAGCGACATGCCCGAAGAGACCCCGGGCGCGCCCGTCGAAGTTTGTCGCATCCGATGGGCACTGACCAGCCCGCGCACCGCGCGGGCGCCCGATTCCGTGTCGACGGATGACGGGAATCGAACTTTTTTCACGCTCCGGAGGCTCCGATGCGCTTTTCCGCGCCCCTGATCGAGGCGCGCCTCGTGCGCCGCTACAAGCGCTTCCTGGCCGATATGGAACTGGGCGACGGCTCGCTCGTCACGGCCCACTGCGCCAATCCGGGCGCGATGCTCGGCCTGCTCGCCCCGGGGTCCCGCGCCCTGCTGTCGGCGTCCACGAACCCGGCGCGCAAGCTCGGCTTCTCCTGGGAACTCGTCGAGGCGGACCTGCCCGGCGGGCCGCAATGGGTCGGCATCAACACGATGCGCCCCAACGCCCTGGTGGCCGAGGCCTTCGCGCAGGGGGCCCTGCCGCCGCTGGCGGGGTACACGCGCCTTCGCCCGGAGGTCCGCTATGGACAGGGAAGCCGGGTCGACTTCCTCGCGAGCGGGGAGGGGATGCCGCCTGGCCACGTGGAGGTGAAGAACTGCCACCTCATGCGCGCGCCCGGCCTCGCCGAGTTCCCCGATTGCGTCGCGGCCCGGAGCGCGCGCCACATGGACGACCTCGCGGCGGTGGTGCGGGCGGGCGGGCGCGCCATGGTCGTCATCGTGGTGCAGATGCGGGCCGCCCGCTTCGACACCGCCCGCGACCTCGACCCCGCCTTCGACCGGGCGTTCCAGGCCGCCCGCGCGGCGGGGGTCGCCGTCCATGCCCATCGCTGCCGGATCGACCCGGCCGGGATCACGGTGGCCGATGCGATCCCTGTCGCCGATGCGATCGCGCGGGCGTAGGTTCGCACACCTTCGCGGGAGGTCGGCGATGGATGATGATCGGGTCTTCCTGCGCGAGCAGCGCGGGGTCCGCCGGGGCGCGGCCGGGGCGGCTCTGATCGGAGCCGTCGCCTTGGGCCTCGCCTTCGGGTTCGCCGGCCCGTCGAACCCGGCGGCGGGCGCCGGCGAGCGGATCGCCTTCGCCCTGCGTGTCGACGTCGTCGTCGTGGTTTGGTTCGCGGCGGCGGTCGCGAACGTTGCCCGGCTGCGCTTCGGATCCCCTGAGGATATCGGCGCCGGAACGGCCCCCACCGCCGGGCGGAGCGTCAGGATCGCAAGGGCGATTCTGGGGAATACAGGGGAACAGGCAGGCCTCGCGGTCTTCGCCCACGTCCTCGTCGCCGTCACCCTCGAGGCCTATGCCCTCGTGGTGCCGGTGCTGGCGGGCCTGTTCTGTGCCGGCCGGCTCCTGTTCTGGGCCGGCTACGGGCGCGGCGCGGCCGCCCGCGCCCTCGGTTTCGGCCTGACCTTCTATCCGAGCCTCGCCGCCCTGGTCATCGGGGCGGTCGCCGCCCTGTCATGACGCGCGTTCGAAGATGAGGTTCAGGCGGGTGCGCCCCGTCTGCCGGTAGCCGTGCTGCTCCAGCAGCGCGGGCAGGTCGATCTGCCACTGGTCCGTGCCGTTCTCCACGATGAGCAGGCGCGGATGCAGGGAGACCGGCGCCTCGCGCAGGAACGGTTCGAGGATCAGGTCCTCGGCCCCCTCCACATCGAGTTTCATGGCATCGATACGGTCGATGCCCTCGCTGCGGGCGAGTTCGAGAAGCGGCAGCGCGGGCACGCGGATCTGCGCGCCCTCGTTCGTGCCCACGATCTTCAGGCTGGATTCGCCCCGGTTGCGCGGATCGACGAAGAGCGTGAGCTCGCCGGCCTTGTCGGCCACGGCACAGGCCAGGGCCTTCACCGTTCCGAACGGGTTCTGGGCGATGTTGTAGGTCAGGCGATCGAACACGTCCGGCTGCGGCTCGATGGCGAGGATGCGGGCCCCCGGACCCGCAAAAGCTGCCACCGACAGCGCGTAGGCGCCGATATTCGCGCCGATATCCAGGAAGGTGCAGCCGGGCCGCAGCTTCGCCCGGAGGATGTCGCGCTCCTCGGGATCGAAGAATTGCGGCGTGAAGAGCACCTTCTTCTCGCAGTTGTTGTTATACGGGTAGAGCCGCATGCGGGCGCCGTAGCGCTCCACGTCGAGGGGCGCCCCGCGCAGCAGGCCGATCGCGATGCGTCGCAGGAACAAGGACAGCCGCCGCCCGCCCCAGCTCCCGTAGGAGAGCCGCCCGGTCTGCTCGGCGATGCGGGCGACGAGGCCCGTGGGTGCGTAGGTGCCGTAGGGTCGAATGTCTTTCATCGCGCCTGCTGATGCCAGGGCGCGGACGCGGCGGCAAGCCGGGACATGGTTGACGACCGACCCGCAGGGAGCGGCACAACCTGTTCCATTGTGGCAACACCGCGACCCAATCCCGGTGGAACGGGTCCAATCTGCCCTAAAAACAGGCGGATGCACAAAGGTTAGCTTTGCCGCAACGCGGAACCTTTGAGACCTTGAGCTTAACGCCGATCCTTCCGCAGAGTTCCGAACATGACGATCAACCGCCCGCTCCTGGCCCTCACGGCCGTGCTGCTGTCCTCGGTCTGCGCCTATGCCGCCGACCTGAAGACCCCCGTGGCTATCGCCCCGGCACCGGCGGCCTGCAAGGCGGAGATCACGTTCCCGGCCTATGGCGGATTCATCAAGCAGAACCCGAACCCCGCCTGCCTGACGCTGGGTGCGTTCGGCGACATCTATGTCGGCGGCGCGATCAGCGGGTACTTCTACGATCAGAGCGCCGTGACCACCATCGCGCTCCCCGGCATCGCCGCCGATCGCTATGCGCGCGCTGACTTCTCGAACCTGATGGGCTTCATCCAGAAGGCCGATGGCCCCTTCCAATTCTACGCCGCCGTCGGCGCCTATTCGATCCCGGGCCTGGGCGCGCCGATCTTCAGTGCCTTCGATCAGACCAACCTGCTCTTCTCGCCCGCTCCGATCGCCTTCGGCAAGTACGTGATCAACGACAACTGGTCGGTCCAGGGCGGCCGCATGCCGACGCTGATCGGCTCGGAACTGCCCTTCACCTTCCAGAACCTGAACATCTCGCGCGGCCTCCTCTTCGCGCAGGAGAACGTGATCAACCACGGCGTGCAGATCAACTACTCGGACGGCCCCTTGGCGGCCTCGTTCGCCGCGACGGACGGCTTCTTCTCGGGTGAGCTCAACTGGGTCACGGGCGCAATCACCTACAAGCTCGACGCCGCCAACACTGTAGGCATCAACGGCGGCACGCATTTCTCAACCTATAACAAGTTCGACTTCTCGGAACGCAGCTTCCGCAACCAGTTCGCCACCCCCGCGACGCTTCAGAACAGCAGCATCATCAGCGTCAACTACACCTACGCTGACGGTCCCTGGATCGTGACGCCGTACGTCCAGTACACCAGTGTCGAGCGGAACGATTTCCCCGCCGTCCCCGTTGCCGGGGCCGAAACGTTCGGCGCCGCGCTGCTGGCTGCTTATGCCTTCACAGACAACTTCTCCCTGGCCGGCCGCCTCGAGTACATCACCCAGAGCGGAACCCGTGGGGACTTCAGCCGATCGAGCCTCCTCTATGGTCCCGGCAGTTCGGCCTTCTCCTTCACCGTGACGCCGACCTTCACCTTCGATCGCTTCTTCGTCCGCGGTGAATTCTCGACCGTTCAGCTCTACGATATCAGCCTCATCGTCCCCGGCTTCGGTACCGGCTTCGGCCGCGACGGCCTGAAGACCTCGCAGGAGCGCTACATGATCGAGACCGGCATCACCTTCTGATCCCGAGCTCAATCCAGAGAGGACAACGCGGCGGCAGGGCAACCTGCCGCCGCTTTCATTTTACTCGGAGCGTCACGGTGGGGCTTCCGTCCGCGCCGCCGCCGGTCCAAGGAGGCAGGGACATGCCCCGACCGATAAGGCCAGAGCCCATGCAGAGCTTCGATTCCGACGGTGTCGCCATCGCCTATATCGACGTGCCGGCGGTCGGCGGGTCCGGCGATCCGATCCTGCTGATCCACGGCTTCGCCTCGAACCACGCGGTGAATTGGGTGAACACGCTCTGGGTCCGAACCCTGACCCAGGCCGGCTATCGAACCATCGCATTGGACAATCGGGGCCACGGCGAGAGCCAGAAGCTCTACGACCCGGAGGCCTACGGCTCCGACATCATGGCGCAGGACGCGCGCCGGCTCCTCGACCACCTCGGCATCGGTCAAGCCGACATCATGGGCTACTCGATGGGCGCGCGCATTGCCGCCTTCCTCGCCCTCGACGCGCCGGAGCGCGTGCGCTCGGTGCTGCTCGGCGGTCTTGGTCTGCACCTCGTGGAAGGACGGGGCCTGCCGGACGGCATCGCCGAAGCCCTTGAGGCGGAGCCGGGTGCTCCCGCCCCGAACCCCACCGCTGCCGCCTTCCGGACTTTCGCGGAGCAGACCAAGAGCGATCTGCGGGCGCTGGCCGCCTGCATGCGCGGCTCTCGCCAGGCCCTGTCGCGGGCCGAGGTGGCACAGATCGAGGCACCGACCCTCGTCACCACCGGCACCCTCGACACAGTCTCTGGATCCGGCCCGGCGCTCGCGGCCCTGATGCCGAACGCCAAGGCCCTGGAACTGCCCAACCGCGACCACAGCACGGCAGTGGGCGATCGGGGACACCGCACGGGCGTGCTGGACTTTCTCGCCGCGCGCGCCTGAGCCCGGACGCCATTCGGCGCCCCGAACCGAAAGCCACGACCGGATGCGGATCCTGGGTGCGGTCGGCTGGGGTGCGCTCAACTCTTCAGGCGATACCCGGTACGGAAGATCCAGGTGACGCCGGCAAGGCAGAGGCCGAGGAAGACCAGCGCCATGGTGATGCTGATCCCGATGCCGACGTCGGAGGTGCCGAAGAACGACCAGCGGAACCCGCTGATGAGGTAGACCACCGGATTGGCGAGGCTCAGCGCCCGCCAGAACGGGGGCAGCATCTCGATGGCGTAGAAGCTGCCGCCGAGGAAGGTCAGCGGGGTGACGACGAGAAGCGGCACCAGCTGCAGCTTCTCGAACCCGTCCGCCCAGAGGCCGATGAGGAAGCCGAACAGGCTGAACGTCACCGCCGTGAGCAGCAGGAACAGCACCATCACGAAGGGGTGTTCGATGCGCAGGGGCACGAACAGGGCAGCGGTCGCGAGGATGATCAGGCTGATCAGGATCGATTTCGACGCTGCCGCCCCGACATAGCCGAGCACGATCTCCAGCGGTGAGACCGGGGCCGAGAGGATCTCGTAGATCGTGCCGGCAAAGCGCGGGAAGTAGATGCCGAACGAGGCGTTGGCGATGCTTTGCGTCAGGAGCGACAGCATCATCAGGCCGGGCACGATGAAGGCGCCGTAGGCAACCCCGTCCACGGCGGTGATGCGGGAGCCGATCGCGGCCCCGAACACCACGAAGTAGAGCGAGGTGGCGATGACGGGGGCGACGATGCTCTGCAGGGCCGTGCGCCAGAAGCGCGCCATCTCGAAGCCGTAGATGGCGCGGACCGCGTACCAGTTCATGCGCGTTCCCTCACGAGGTCGACGAAGATCTCTTCGAGCGACGATTGGCTGGTCTGGAGGTCGCGGAAGCGGATGCCGGCCTCCGCGAGGTCGGCCAGGAGGGCGGTGATGCCGGTGCGCTCGCCCTCGGTGTCGGGAGTCTTGGTGTCGGAGGTTTTGGGGTCGGAGGTCTTGGTGTCGTAGGTGTAGACGAGGTCCTGCCCATCCGCGCTCAGGCTGAGGTCGTGCCGCGCCAGCGAGGCGGGCAGGCTCGTGACCGGCTCCTGGAGGTTGAGCGTCAGCTGCTTCTTGCCGAGCTTGCGCATGAGTTCGGCCTTCTCCTCCACCAGGATGATCCGGCCCTTGCGGATCACCCCGATTCGGTCGGCCATCTCCTCGGCCTCCTCGATGTAGTGGGTGGTGAGGATGATGGTGACGCCCTGGTCGCGCAGCGACCGCACCAGGCGCCACATGTCGCGGCGCAGTTCCACGTCGACGCCGGCGGTGGGTTCATCGAGGAACAGGATGCGCGGCTCGTGGCTCAGCGCCTTGGCGATGAGAACCCGCCGCTTCATGCCGCCCGACAGGGTCATGATCCGGGCGTCGCGCTTCTCCCACAGGGAGAGGTCGCGCAGAATCCGCTCGATATGAGCCGGATCGGGCTTGAGGCCGTAGAGGCCCCGGCTGAAGCTCGTGGTCGCCCACACCGTCTCGAAGGCGTCGGTGGTGAGTTCCTGCGGCACCAGCCCGATCAGCCGCCGTGCCCCGCGATAGGCGGTCGCGATGTCGTGCCCACCGGCGAGGATGCGCCCCGTGCTCGCCGTGACGATGCCGCAGACGATACTGATCAGCGTCGTCTTGCCGGCGCCGTTGGGGCCCAGCAGCGCGAAGATCTCGCCCTCGGCGATGTCGAGGTTGATGTCGTCGAGGGCCTTCAAGCCCGAGGCATAGACCTTGGACAGGTTCTGGATGGAAATGATCGGCTGCATCGGGGCTCCGCTGCGGCGTGACGATGGCGCGGCCGGGCCGGGGCTCGGGGGCGGGTGCTTCGGGTTCATGGGCCCGGTTCATGGCCCTGGAAAACGAAAAAGCCGCCTCGCGGCGGCTTCTTCGGATGGGGTTCGAGCGGCCCTCAGGCCTGCAGGCGGGTCCGCACCTCACCGAGGCTCCGGCGGACGAGGTCCTGGGCGGCATCGCCCTGCATGCGCTCACGCAGGATGACCTCGGAGACCTTCACGGCGGCGTCGGCGGCGGCTGCGCGGACCTGGGCCGTGGCCTGGACCTCGGCCTGGGCGATCTTGGTCTCGGCCGACTTCGTCCGGCGGGCGATGAAATCGTTCAGGCGGGCGTGACCCTCGTCGGCGATGCGCTGAGCCTCCTCGCGGGCGGAGGCGACGATGGCCTCGGCCTCACGCTCGGCCTGGGTGCGGCGCTTCTTGTAGTCGGCGAGCACGCCGGCCGCTTCCTCGCGCAGGCGGCGGGCCTCGTCGAGCTCGTGCCGGACGCGCTTGGCGCGGCCGTCCAGCCCCTTGGTAATCTGGTCGAAGCCGCCGACCTTCCAGACCACGGCCATGAACAGGACGAAGGCGACTGCGACCCAGAATTCGGCTTCCAACAACATGCTCGTCGTCCCAACTCGATGTGTCCGGCGGGAGCCCCGAGGTCTTCAGCCCTCGGGTCCACCGGTCAGGTTTGGTCTCGCGTCCCGCCTCAGTGCGGCAGCGCGACGCTGTCCAGGGCCTTGGCCAGGGCGGCCTCGTCCGGGCTGCGCCCAGTCAGGCGCTCGACGATGGCAGAAGCGGTCTCGCCGGCGATGCCGCGGACGTTGCCCATGGCCTCCGCCGTGCGGGTGCGCAGCGTGGCCTCGGAGGCGGCGATGCGGGTGTTCAGCTCGGCCTCGAGGGCCTTGCGCTTGGTCTCGGCTTCCTGCGCCAGGGCCGTGCGGGTCTCGAGGGCGATCGCCTGGGCCTTGGCCTGCGCGTCGCTCAGGGATTTCTCGTAGGCCGCTCCGGCGGCATCCGCCTCGGCCTTCAGGCGCTGGGCCTCGTCCAGGTCGCTCGACAGGCGCACGGCGCGGTCGTGCAGGATGCCCTGGATGCGCGGCAGCGCGATCTTGTCCATCAGGTAGTAGAGCAGCCCGAAGGCCAGCGCCAACCAGATCAGCTGGGACGCGAAGGTGTGGCTCTCGAAGGGCGGGAAGCCGCCGCCATGCTCGGAGGCCGGCGTCGCGGCGAAGCCTTCATGCGTTGCGGTCGAATGGGCCGGCTGAGCCATGACGTCCTTCGCGTAAAATCAGGAGGATGAACCGGACGCGTCTCGCACGCCCTCGGGCGTACCGCGTCCGGTCCAGTATCGGTTCGCGCGTGGCTTAGACGGCGAACAGGAGCAGCAGCGCGACGAGCAGCGAGAAGATGCCGAGCGCTTCCGTGAGGGCGAAGCCGAGGAGCAGGTTGCCGCGCTGGCCGTCGGCGGCCGACGGGTTGCGGAGCGCGCCGGCGTAGAACTGGCCGAAGAGGTTGCCGAGGCCGATGGCGGCGCCCGCCATGCCGAGACAGGCGAGGCCGGCACCGATGTACTTGGCAGCTAAGGGATCCATCAAAATGCTCCTGGAGTCGGTTCGGTCGTTGCGTGGAGAGGAATCCGGGCCGCGAGCGCGAACCGGGGACGGAAGGAGGTGCCCCGGCCACGAGGGCCGGGATGCCCCGGCCTCAGTGGCCGGGATGCAGCGCGTCGCTGAGATAGATCGAGGCGAGCGTCGCGAAGACGTAGGCCTGCAGACCGGCGACGAGGAATTCGAGGGCCGTGACGGCGACGCTGAGCGCCAGCGGCAGCGGGGAGATCGCCCCCCAGGCGCCAGCGGCGAGCAGGGCCGGCACGAAGCCCGCGAAGATCTTGAGGGCGATGTGGCCGGCAAGCACGTTGGCGAAGAGACGCACCGCGAGGCTGATGGGGCGCGAGATGAAGGAGACGATCTCGATGGCCACGATCATCGGCAGCAGCCAGCCGGGCACGCCGGAGGGGACGAACACCTTCAGGAACTTCGTGCCATGGGCCATGAAGCCGTACACGATCACGGTGCCGATCACGAGGAAGGCCAGCGCGAAGGTGACGATGATGTGGCTGGTGACCGCGAAGGCGTAGGGGATCATGCCGAGCATGTTCAGCACGAGCACGAACATGAAGAGCGAGAAGATCAGCGGCATGAACCGCTCGGAGCCGTGGCCGGCGGACTGGCGCAGGGTCGAGCCGATGAACTCGTAGAATACCTCGGCCATCGACTGCATGCGGCCGGGCACCACCGAGCGGCGGGCGGTCGCCACCACGGTGATCAGCGCGATGATCCCGACGGCGGCGAACATGTACAGGGCCGACTGCGTGAACGCGATCTCCTGGTTGCCGATATGACCGAAGGAGACCAGCGGCTTGAGCTCGAACTGGTGGATCGGATCCATCTTTACGGCCATTGCCGCTCCCGTCCTTCTGAATCTCGGCCAGCCAGACGGCCCGCCACCACCGGTGCCGCCTGAGCGGCATTGTTGACACGGGGTCCGGCCGCGCGAGCGGCGTTCCCCCTCGGAACCGCTAGCGGTCCCGTTCCTTCGTCGGCGCCTTGGAGAGAGCCCCCGAGGCGCGCATGACGTTGTAGACGCCGGTCGCGAAGCCCAGCATCAGCAGAACGATCAGCCCCCAGGGTTTCGTCCCCAGGTAGTGATCGAACATCCAGCCCAGGATGCCTCCCGCCAGGACGCCCGCGATGAACTCCGTCGAGAGCCGCATCGCCTGGCCGAGGGGAGAAGGCCCGGCCGCGGGGCCGGGACGCGTGGAATGACCGGGAGAGGCGCTGGGCCGCTTCCGCTCGATCTGCGTCTCAAGACGTTTGAGCCTCTCGGAGAGGTCCGCGTCCAGTGCTTTCTTCCGCCCGTCCCCGCCTTCGTCCCCCGTTTCGTTGCCGCTCACCGCGAGAACTCACATTGGCGAGAGCGGGGGGAACCGGTCGGAACGCCCCTTCAAGCGGGGCGCACCATAGTTTCGCCCACCTTGGGTGTCAAGGCGCCGACGATCGCCGTTAAGATCTTGACCGGCTTAAGAAATTCGGTGTTCCACGGATCCGCTCCCCGGTGTTCCGCGAACCGGGGCCGGAAGCCGTCACGCTGGGCCGTCAGGCGCCGAGGATCGGCTTGATGACCTTCTCCATGCCCTCGATGGTCATCTCGCCCTTGTAGCGCTCGCCGTTGATGAAGAAGGTCGGGGTCGAATCGACCTTGAAGGTGTCCATGCCCTTCTGCTTCACCGCGTTGACCGCGCTGTACAGCTTCTGATCCTTCAGGCAGGCCTCGAACTTCTCCTTCGAGAATCCGGCTTGGCGCAGCATCTGCTCCAGCGCGTCCACCGGCGATTGCGGCTTCTGCACGTAGGCCCAGGCGGCCTGCTGGTCGAAGAGCAGGTCGGTGATGGGATAGTACTTGGCCTCGCCGTCGCACCGCGCCAGCATGAAGGCGGCGGTGGCCAGGGGATCGAGGGGGAACTCGCGGAGCGTGAAGCGCACCTTGTTGGTGTCGATGTAGCGCTCCTTGAGGAGCGGGTAGGTCACGCGGTGGAACGCCGCGCAGTGCGAACAGGTCATCGAGGCGTACTCGATGATCGTCACCTTGGCGTCCTTCGGGCCGAGCCAGACATCCCCGAGGGGGCCGGGCTCCAGCAGCGTCGAGAGGTTCGCCTCCTCCGCCAGGGCCGGCAGGGTGAACCGGGGCAGGAGAATCGCCGCGCCGACAGCGAGGCCGGTGGCTTTCAGGGCGTCACGTCGGGTGATCATGATCGGGACGGGCTCCGCTCGCAGACCAGGTTCGGTTCCGGATGCGGTAGAATCCTGCACGCCTCCTGACAAGTCGCGCGAAGCGTCAACGGCGTCGGTTCCGGTCGGCATGCCACCGCGAACCGACGGCGATTTCGCCGCAAACCCGTTCCGTTCGACAGAACCCGAAACCGCTTCCGCCAAGCGGGCTTAGCGCCGGGGCGCGGTCGCCACGATGGCGATGCCGAGGCGATCGAGGGCGTCGCGCAGGGCGTCGTGCTCGATGGTCCCCACCGCGAGCGCCACTTCGCCGCGGCGGACGGGGTCCACCACCGGGGCGGGGACGCGGCGTCCCGCCCGGTCGACCCGGCCCTGGCGCATCACGATCTTGCCCACGCAGGCCCAGCCGTAATGCGCGTTGACACGCTGGATCACCACGGGGGCGAGATGCTGGAGTTCGATGGCGAACACGCCCTCGACCCGGACCACCAGGGTGCCGGGTTCGGAACGGCCGTCCTCGTCGCGTCGGCGCCGGCGCGGCCATTCGATCTTCGAGGGCTGGCAGTACCGGGCCAGGCGCTCCCCGACGATCTCGGGCCAAGCCGCCAGGATGTCGGTCGAGGCGAAGCCCTGCGCCGCGAAGGCCGGGCCGATACACTCCTCCAGCAATTCGGCGAGGGGTTTGGCACGCGCCATGCGCTTCTTCCGAAGGGTTGAACCGGGGGACTCGGTGCGTCGATCCTGGCGGCATACTGGTTAGCACACCGTTCCGGCTGGCCGAAGCCGCGCCTTTGCGGCCGGGGCCTTTGACCATGATGTCCGGGCGGCTATGGACGGGCGCTCCCCTCATGCGCCGGTGCCCGTGCCCCACACCACGCCCTCCGACCCAACGGCCACGGACCTGCTGACCTGGTACGACCGGCACCGCCGCGTGCTGCCCTGGCGGGCCCTGCCCGGTGAGGTCCCGGACCCATACCGGGTCTGGCTCTCGGAGGTGATGCTGCAGCAGACCACGATCGCGGCCGTCAAACCCTACTTTCACGCGTTCCTCGCGCGATTTCCCACGGTGGACGCCCTGGCGGCCGCGCCGGAAGAGGCGGTGATGTCGGCCTGGGCCGGCCTCGGCTATTATTCCCGCGCCCGCAACCTCCATGCCTGCGCCAAGGCCGTGGCGGCGGCCGGCGCCTTTCCGGACACGGCGGCCGGCTTGCGCAAGCTGCCGGGCATCGGCGCCTACACGGCGGGCGCCGTCGCGGCCATCGCCTTCGACCGGCCGGAGGCGGCGGTGGACGGCAATGTCGAGCGGGTGATGACCCGGCTTTTCGCCATCGAGACGGCCCTGCCGGCGGCCCGGCCCGAGATCCGTACGGTGACGCAGGCCCTGGTGCCGGCGGTGCGCCCCGGCGATTTCGCGCAGGCCGTGATGGATCTCGGCGCCACGATCTGCACGCCGAAGCGTCCGGCCTGTGCCCTGTGCCCCTGGATGGCGCCGTGCCGGGCGCGGGCGCTCGGCCTTCAGGAGACCTTTCCCCGCAAGGTGCGGGCGGTGAAGGGCGCCCTGCGCCGGGGCGCGGCCTTCGTGGCGATCCGCAGCGGCGACGAGGCGGTCCTGCTGCGCACGCGCCCGCCGGAGGGCCTGCTCGGCGCCATGGCGGAACCGCCCATGAGTCCCTGGGAGCCGGATTACGACCCGGCCCAGGCCCTCCTCGACGCCCCCCTCGATGCCCGCTGGAAGCGCCTGCCGGGGCTGGTGCGCCACGGCTTCACGCATTTCCCCCTGGAACTGACGGTGTTCGTGGCCCGGGTGGCGCTCAGCACGCCCACCCCGTCCGGCATGCGCTTCACGCCCCGCCGCGACCTCGAGACGGAGCCGCTGCCGGGGGTGATGAAGAAGGTGCTCGCCCACGCGTTCGACCCGAAGCCCGAGACCGCGAAGGCCGCCAAGCCCGGTCGGCCGAAGGCGATGCGGGCGGTGGCGGACACGCCGCTCTTCGCCGAACCGGAGCCCGAGGCACCGGCGGAACAGCCGCGTTTCCGCCCGGTGCCGAAGCCGGCGCCGCGCGTGATCGCCACGCCGCCACACGAAGACGGGGAGGGGCTGTTCGAGGAGCCGGCGGACGTCCCTCCGGCCGCGCGCAAGCGGGGCAGACCGAAGACCCGTCCCCGTTGAGGAATGCCAGCCCCCCGTTAGGGGAGGGTGATCCTGGGGCAACCGGAACGAGGGGGTATCTCTCCGGACACGGTGCTTCCCTCCTGCGAGAGAGGAGAAACCCGCGCCCGAGGTCGCATCGGCGGCTTAGGCCGCCGAACCCATGGCGGCCCGCATCCGTGCGCGAAACACGTCGATCAGGACCGGCCGGCCGTCGCGGCTGGCGTGCCAGAAGTCCCAGCCGTTGCAGGCGGGAAGCCCCTGGACCAGGGCGCCGATCTTGTGGATCGAGCCCGTCGCGGGCCCGGCCATCAGGGTTCCGTCGGGGCGCACGATGGCGCTGTGGCGGCCGCGGGCATCGGTCAGCGTCTCGCCGGCCTGGATGTGCCCGGCTTCGATCACGCTGAGGAAGGCGACGCGGGGCTCGGCACGCTTCGTCGGGGCCACCAGCAGCGCCGCCTGCGAGAGGGGCTCGACGGCGTCGATGCGGGCGCGGGCGGCCTGCGCGTAGACCGTCTCGCGCTCGATGCCGATGAAGCGGCGCCCGAGGCGCTTGGCCACCGCCCCCGTGGTGCCGGTGCCGAAGAACGGATCGAGCACCACGTCGCCCGGATTGGTCGCCGAGAGGAGGGTGCGGGCCAGCAGCGCCTCCGGCTTCTGGGTCGGGTGCACCTTCTGGCCATCGGCGCCCTTGAGGCGCTCGTCGCCGGTGCAGAGGGGGATGAACCAGTCCGAGCGCATCTGGACGTCGTCGTTGCCGCCCTTCAGCGCCTCATAGTGGAAGGTGTAGCCCTTCGACTCCGCCGAGCGGGAGGCCCAGATCAGGGTCTCGTGCGCGTTCGTGAAGCGCTTGCCCCGGAAGTTCGGCATCGGGTTGGCTTTCCGCCAGACGATGTCGTTGAGGATCCAGTATCCGAGGTCCTGGAGCGCGGTCCCGACCCGGAAGATGTTGTGGTAGGAGCCGATGACCCACAGGGTGGCGTTCGGCTTCATCACCCGGCGCGCGGCGGCGAGCCAGTCGCGGGTGAAGGCGTCGTAGGCCGCGAAGGTGGAGAACTTGTCCCAGTCGTCGTCGACGGCGTCGACGCGGCTTTGGTCGGGACGCAGGAGCGAGCCCTCGCCGAGCTGCAGATTGTAGGGCGGATCGGCGAAGACGCAGTCCACGCTTCCCGCCGGCAGGGCGTTCATGGCGGCGATGCAGTCGCCGACGAGGATTTCGTCGAGGGGAAGACGGGACGCGGGGGGTACGAGACCCATCCGCGGCGCCGACACGGGCCGCCCGGTACGCGAGACACTTTTCCGGGCGACGGTGTCGGCAACCGCGGTACGCTGGGAAGCCATGGCAAACACCGGTTACGCGACTGACCGGCAGACCTTGGCCCCGTTAACGTAAAGGACGGGTTGCCGGGCGGACGACCCGCCGTCTCGATTTGGGGCTGCAATTTTTGCCGGGTTGCACGCGTAAGATCGCTGGCACCCACCGTCGAACAAGCGCCAAGTCTACCCGCGACCTGTCGATGGACTTTTTCAGGTGCCGTCGCGGACGACACTGCTGACCCAAGAACCGAACACGGCCCTGCGAAGGGTCGGTGTACGAGCTGTCGATGCGGCTCCGGAAGCCGAGTAGAGAAGATTCATCTCTTCCCGGCGGTTCAGGCCGTGCGCAAGGCAGGGTTTCGCTCAGCGCAACGCTGACTTCATCTCTTCGCGCCTCACGATTGTGTCTCGCCCCGATTCCAGCGGGATCCGGAGGGCGCAACAAACGTCTCGACAGCAGCGAAATGTTGGGAATTCAACGACAATATCGCCACACACAACCAGTGATTAAAATATCCTTATAGCCTGAAAAAAGGCAGCTATTGCCACATTCGACAGGTCTCATTTTGGCCCTGTTCCGCTTCATTTTGCCGGCCATCCGAAACAACAAAGGGAATGCGGATGACCATCAAGCCTGTTCGTGGAACCGTCGCCATCCTGGGAACCGTCGTGACCCTCGCCACCATGCAGCCGGCCAGCGCCCAGAGTGGCGCGGCCTCCTGGTACGGGAGCGGCCACCGGACGGCCAATGGCGAGCGCTTCAATCCGAACGGGATGACGGCCGCCCATCGCAGCCTGCCGTTCGGAACCCGGGTCCGGGTCGAGAACAAGCGCAATGGCCGCTCCGTGGTGGTGCGCATCAACGATCGCGGCCCGTTCGTACGCGGTCGGATCATCGATCTCGCCAAGGGCTCCGCCCGCGCGCTCGGCATGGGCGGCACGACCTACGTGGCCTTGAGCGTCGTGAACTGAGCGAATCGGGCTGGCCGGCGTTGTGGGATCAGCCGGCCGGCCCCATCTCGCCGGCGGAACCGAAGGCGCGAGGACCCATGGCAAAGCCGCTGATCGTCGAAATCCCCCATGATCTCGGACTGGCGGAGGCCCGTCGCCGGATCTCGGACGGGATCACGCAGGCCGACGGGCTGTTCGCCAAGGCGGGCATCGCCGTCGAGAAGATGGCCTGGACCGGCGACCGCCTCGACTTCGCGATGGCGGCGTTGGGCCAGAAGGTGGACGGGCAGGTGGATATCCGGCCCGAGACCGTCCGCGTCGAGGTCCGGCTGCCCCTGCTGCTCGCCCTCTTCGCCCAGCAGATCCAGAAGAAGGTCGGCAAGGAAGGCAATCTCCTCCTGACCAAGAAGTAAGGCGCCCTCCGGAGGCTGGCTCGCCCCTCGGAACCGCGACAGGCGGCGGACCGTTCCGTCGGTCCGTCCCGTCAGGCTTTGAGAGGCGCAGCGATGTCGAATCCCGGACCCATCCCGGAAGCCCCGGTGCCGGATACGCCCTACGAGGTGCCCGACACCCCGCTGCCCGGGCCCGATACGCCCGGCACCGACGTGCCGGGGCCGACGCCCACGGAGGCGCCGGACGTGACGCCGGCCGAGATCCCGGTCAACGATCCCGATATCGGCCCGGCCATCGCCCCCGACCCGATGCCGACGGGCCCGGCCAACCCGACGATGTGAGCGCGGGGGCGATTGCGGGTTTGTTCGGAGGCGCGGTCGCTGCCATAAGCCGGCCCATGGCCGCTCCTCCGCTCCTGACCCTGCAAGACGTCGCCCTCACCTTCGGCGGGACGCCGCTCATCGAGCGCGCGGAACTCGCGATCTCGCCCGGCGAGCGCACCTGCCTCGTCGGGCGCAACGGTTCGGGCAAGTCCACGCTGATGAAGATCGCCGCCGGGCTCGTGGAGCCCGACCGGGGAACGCGCTTCATCCAGCCCGGCACCACGATCCGCTACCTTGCGCAGGAACCGGACTTCTCAGGTTTCGAGACGACCCTGGATTTCGTGGAATCCGGCCTGAACCACGACGACGACGCCTACCGCGCCCGCTACCTCCTGGAGAGCCTGGGGCTCACGGGGGCGGAAAACCCGAAGAGCCTGTCGGGCGGTGAGGGGAGGCGGGTCGCGCTCGCCCAGGCGCTGGCGCCCGAGCCCGACATCCTGCTCCTCGACGAGCCCACCAACCACCTCGACCTGCCGGCCATCGAGTGGCTGGAATCGGAGCTGAAGAGTGTGCGCGGCGCCCTCGTGCTCATCAGCCACGACCGGCGCTTCCTCTCGGCCCTGTCGAAGACGACCGTCTGGCTCGATCGCGGGGTCACCCGCCGCATCGAGCAGGGCTTCTCCACCTTCGAAACCTGGCGCGACGCCTTCTTCGAGGAGGAGGAGCGCGATCGGCACAAGCTCGAGCGCAAGATCGCCGACGAGGAGCACTGGCTGCGCTACGGCGTCACGGCGCGGCGCAAGCGCAACGTGCGCCGGCTCGGCAACCTCCATGCCCTGCGCAAGGAACGCCGCGACGACCGCCGCCCGGTGGGCACCGCGACGATGACCTCCACCGAGGCGGAGAGCTCCGGCGCCCTGGTGATCGAGGCCAAGCACGCGGCGAAGGCCTACGGCCCGCGCAGGATCGTCGACGACCTCTCGCTCCGGGTGATGCGCGGCGACCGCCTCGGCATCGTCGGCGCGAACGGCGCCGGCAAGACCACGCTGATTAACCTGCTCACCGGGCAGGCGGCCCCGGATTCGGGCAGCGTGACGCTCGGCACCAACCTGAAGATGATGCTCCTCGACCAGGCCCGCGCGGTGCTGGAGCCCAGCATGACGGTCACCGAGGTGCTGACCGGCGGCAGCGGCGACTCGGTGATCGTCGGCGGCGTCAGCCGCCACGTCGTCGGCTACCTCAAGGACTTCCTGTTCGCGCCGGAGCAGGCGCGCACCCCCGTCAGCGTGCTCTCCGGCGGCGAGCGCAACCGCCTGCTCATCGCCCGCGCCCTGGCGCAGCCGGCCAACCTCCTGGTGCTGGACGAGCCCACCAACGACCTCGACCTCGAAACCCTCGACCTGCTGCAGGAGATGCTGGCGGATTACTCCGGCACCCTGATCCTGGTGAGCCACGACCGCGACTTCCTCGACCGGGTCGTCGGCAGCGTGCTGGTCAGCGAGGGGGAGGGCCGCTGGGTGGAGTATGCGGGCGGCTACACCGACATGGTCGCCCAGCGCGGGGAGGGTGTGCAGGCCCGCAGCGCTGCCCGCGCCGGCAAATCCGACGCCGGCGGGGGCGCCAGGGAGCGCACGAAGGCAGGGGAGGCCGCCGCCCCGGCTGGCAAGCCCAAGCTCGGCTTCAAGGACCAGCACGAGTTGAAGACCCTGCCCGACCGGATGAAGAAGCTGGAATCGGACATCGCCAAGCTGCGCGAGGTCCTGGCGGATCCCGGTCTCTACGCCCGCGATCCGGCGCGCTTCTCCAAGGCCTCGGACCTACTGGCCGCGGCGGAAGCGGAACTCTCTAGGTCCGAGGATCGCTGGCTCGAACTGGAGATGTTGCGGGACGCCTGAGGATCCCGCCGAACGGCGGCCGAAGCGGGGCCCGTCGGCCTTCATGATGCCGTGAAGCGGGTGTGGAAGTCGCGGGACGCGCCCATCGCGCACCACCGGGGTTCGACGTGTCCGCCGCCTCTGACCTCCGAGACCGTTGCCGCCGCATCGGCTGGATCGCCGGCCTGCCCGGCCTCGCGCTCATCTCCGCCCTCGCGAACGCCTGGATCGTGCACCGCATCGAGGCCGGCCTCGCGGGCGAGGCCGACGCGATCGCCCGTGATACCGCCGTAACCGGGGCCGAGCCCTGGCTGCGGGTCGCCGCGGACGGTCGCGATCTCGTCGTCGGCGGGGAGGCCCCGGATGCCGCCATCCGCGACGCCGCCCACGCGCGGCTCGCGCGGGTCGCGGGCGTACGGCGTCTCGTGGGGCCGGTGGGGGTGGTCGAGCTCGCATCCCCCTTCGTCTGGGTCGCGACCCGGGCCCGCGACGGGATCGACGTCTCCGGTTACCGGCCGGCCGAGATCGGGGCCGGCGCGCTGGCCGACCGGCTCGGCCCCGCCCTGGAACCGGGAACGCCCCTGCGCGACCAGGCCCGAGCGGCCCTGGGGAGCCCGCCCGACTTTCCCACCGCCGCCACCTACGCCCTGGCACGCCTGCGGGCCCTGACGCCAGGGAGCCGGGTGATGCTGGAGGACACGCGCCTTTCCATCGCGGGCGAGGCCGCCTCGGTCGCCGACGCCGAGGCCCTGCGGGCGGCGCTCGCCGATCCGCCGGCCGGCTACACCCTCGGCCGGATCGAGATCCTGCCCGCCACGGTTCCGGATTTCCGGTTCGTGGTCTCGCGGCTACCCGGCGGCGACATCGACCTGTCGGGCCACGTGGTCTCGGAGGCCGCGCGGGGTGCGATCCGCGCACAGGCGGCGCAGATCTCCGAGACGGGGCGGGCCGAAGACCGGATGCGCACCGCGCGCGGACTTCCCACGGCCGTCGATCCCGCCACGATGGCGCCGTTCGCCCTGCAACTCGCCGGCCTGATCCAGGAGGGCAGCGTCACCGTGGCGGATGCCGCCGTCTCGGTGAGCGGCATCGCCCTCGATGCTCAGGCCGCCCCGGAGATCGACGCGCTGCTGCGGGACGCCCTGCCGGCCGGCCTCCGGCGTGGCGGCGTCGCCCTGACGACGCGGCCGCTCTCGCCCTACCGAATCGCACTCCGGCGGGAGGCCGACAGCGTCACGCTCACGGGCCACCTGCCGGATGCGGGAGTCCGGGAGGCGCTGCTCGCGAACCTGCGCCCCCGCCTCTTCCGTGAACGGCTGGTGGACCGGACCCGCCTGGGGCAGGGCGCGCCGGCCGACCTGACCCGGGCGCTGCAGGCCGCCATCGGGTCGCTCGCGCTCCTGGCGCGAGGGGAGATCCGCATCGCCGACCGGGCCGTGACGCTGACCGGCGAGAGCCTGTATCCGCAGGGGGGGCGGCGCATCCGGAGCGACCTTCCGGCCGCGTTGCCGGAAGGCTGGAGCGCGACCGTCTCCGTGACCACGCCCGGGGAGACTTCCGGGCGCACGCCCGAGGCCTGCGCGGCGGCGCTGGCGCCCCACCTCACGGAGCCGGGGCCCACCTTCTCGCCCGGTAGTGCGACCTTGAAGCCGGACTTCTATCCCCGCCTCGACGGGATCGCCGGGCTGGCCGGACCCTGCCCGTCCCTGCGCCTGACGGTAACGGGCCACGCCGATCCGGCCGGGGCAGCGCCCGCGCCGAAGCCGACCGTCGATACGGCGGTGGAAAGCACCGCCTCGGTGGATGCGGGCAAGGAACAGGCGAAGGAACCGGGCAAGGAACCGGGCAAGGAACCAACCAAGCCCCAGGCTGACAAAGCCAAAGCCGGGGGGACGCAGCCGGCCAAGCCTTCCCCGAAATCCGCTGCTGGCAAAACCGACACGAGCAAAAACGACACGGGCAAGCCTGATACGGGCAAATCCGAAACCGGCAAACCCGACGCGAAGCCCGCCGAGCCCGAGCCGGATCTCGCCCGGCAGCGGGCGCTGGCGATCGTCGAGTACCTGCTTCAGGCGGGCCTCCGCCCGGATCAGGTCGTGGCCGCGCCCGCCGGAACGGCGCCCCGCCCTGCAGCGCGGGGCATCGGCCTCATTCCCCACTCCTGATCGCCATCCGAGGCCAAGGCCGTGACACTTCTCGCAACCCTGCTCTGGCCGGCCGTGGCCGCGAGCCTCCTCCTCGGCGCGGGCATCGGCTGGCTGACCGGCCCGCCCCGGGGGCGCATGGCACGCTGGGGTGCCCTCGCCCTGGTCGCCGCCACGGGCCTGTCCGGGGGGCTCGCCCTCGCGGGCTTGGTCCCGGGGCGAGCCGGGCTGTGGCTGGAGGGCGGGGCTCTGATCCTCGCCGCCTATCTGATCGGCGCCGCTCTCCTGTCTACCCTCCTGGCCGCCACAGCGCGCAGGGGCGCGACAAACCGCTGAGGCAAGCCTCGGGGATCGTACGGCGCCCGCTCCGGCGGCGCGGAGCGGTGCCGTGATATTCGTGCCACAGGCGAGGGGAAGTCCAATTCACCCGGCTTAACCCGGGAGACTTTCCCGCTATTCGCTCGTTGTCTCTGATGCTCGCGCCTGTGGGCCATGACGGCGGCGAATCGATTGGCTTGATGACGGACCCTGAACAGCGCGCCGAGCTCGTGGACCTGACGTCCTGCGACCGCGAGCCGATCCACATCCTCGGCGCGGTCCAGCCCTTCGGTTTCCTCATCGCCGTCTCCTCCGACTGGATCGTGGTGCGAGCCTCCGCGAACGCGGCCGCCTGGCTCGGGCACGGTGACGGCGACCTCCTCGGCCTGCCTCTCTCCGAGATCCTGGATGTCGAGGCGATCCACCTGATCCGGGGCCACCTCCAGGCCCTGCGCGGTCCCGACGCCATCGACCGGATCTTCGGCACCGTCCTGCAGGCGGGGGGCGCGGCCTTCGACCTCGCCCTCCACATCTCCGGCGGCAGCATCGTCATCGAAGCCGAACGCAGCGTCTCCGAGCACCTGAGCGCCGGCAATCTCGTGCGCAGCATGGTCGGCCGGCTCCAGCAGACGACCGGCTTCGATCCCTTCTGCCGCGAAGCCGTTCGGCAGATGCGGGCGCTGACGGGCTTCGACCGGGTGATGGTCTACCGCTTCGATCCGGACGGCTCGGGGGTGGTGATCGCCGAATCCGCCCGCTCCAGCCTGGAGCCCTATCTCGGCCTGCACTACCCCGCCTCCGACATCCCGAAGCAGGCGCGTGCGCTCTACGAGCGGAACTGGCTGCGCATCATCGCCGATGTCGATGCCGAACCCGTGCCGGTGCTGCCCCCGCGCGACCCGGAGGGACGCCCTCTCGACCTGTCGATGAGCAGCCTGCGCACGGTCTCGCCGATTCATCTCGAATACCTGCGCAACATGGGGGTCGCGGCCTCCCTGTCGGTGTCGATCCTGCGCGGCGGCAAGCTCTGGGGCCTGTTCGCCTGCCACCACACCGAGCCGCGCCACATCTCGCTGGAGCGCCGGACCGGCGCCGAGCTGTTCGGGCAGATGTTCTCGCTGATCCTGGAGAGTCGTGAGCGGGAGGCGGAGACGGCCTACGAGGCGAGTTCGCGGGCCCTGCACGATCGGCTGATGGGTGCCCTCGCCTCCGGCGGCACCAGCCTCGAGAACATCACCGGGTTCCTCGACGACATCGCCGCCATCGTCACCTGCGACGGCATCGGCGTCTGGGTGAACGGCGAGGTCACGCTGCGGGGCGCGACGCCCACGGCGGAAGAGTTCACCGGCCTCGTGCGCTTCCTCAACCGGACGGCGACGAGCCGGGCCTTCGCCACCCACGAGATCGGTGCCGTCTATCCGCCGGCGGCGGACTACACCGAGCGCGCCGCCGGCCTCCTCGCCGTTCCGATCTCGCGGGCACCGCGCGACTTCCTGGTGTTCTTCCGCCGCGAGATCGCCCGCACCGTGACCTGGGCCGGCAATCCGGAGAAACCCGCGACCCTGGGTCCGAACGGCCTGCGCCTGACGCCGCGCAAGAGCTTCGAGGCCTGGACGGAGGTCGTGCGCGGGCAGTCGACGCCCTGGAGTGCTGCGGACCTGCGCATCGCCGAGGCCCTGCGCATCACGCTTCTCGAAGTGATCCTGCGCCTCACCGATTCCGCCGAGAAGGAGCGCAAGACCGCGCAGGAGCGCCAGGAACTGCTGATCGCGGAGCTCAACCACCGCGTACGCAACATCCTCAACCTCATCCGCGGCATCGTCGCCCAGAGCCGGTCGCGGACCGACAGCATCGAGGATTTCGCGGGCGTGATCGGCGACCGCATCCAGGCACTGGCGCGCGCGCACGACCAGATCACCACCACGAACTGGGGGCCGGGGTCGTTGCGCGACCTCATCACCCTGGAGGCGGGGGCCTATCTCGGCGAGCGGGCCGACCGCCTGAACCTGGACGGCGTCGACGTCCTGCTCGAGCCGCAGGCCTTCTCGACCCTCGCCCTGGTCATCCACGAACTGATGACGAACTCGGCCAAGTACGGCGCGCTCTCGGTAGAATCCGGCCGGGTCGACGTGACGTGGCGGCGCGACGCGTCGGAGTGCCTCGTCATCCACTGGCGCGAGGACGATGGCCCTCCGGTGAAGCCGCCGACCCGGCGCGGCTTCGGCACAACGCTGATCGAACGCTCCATCCCCTACGAGTTGGAGGGCGAGGCGGAGATCTCGTACGAACTCACCGGCGTTCGCGGCCGCTTCGCGGTCCCGGCGCGGTATGTCCGGCCCGCACCCGTCGCACCGCCCATACCGACGCATCGCGCGCGGGAACGCGCCGCGAAGCCGGATGCGGCACTCCTGACGGGCAGCGTCCTGGTGGTCGAGGACAACATGATCATCGCCCTGGAGGCCGAAGAGCTCCTCGGCACCCTCGGCGCGAAGGCGGTGGACATGGCCGCCTCGGTGCACGACGCCCTGCGGCAGATCGAGGCAGGTCGTCCGAGCTTCGCCCTGCTCGACGTCAATCTCGGGTCGGAGACGAGCCTGCCCGTGGCCCGGCGCCTCTCGGCCCTCGGCGTGCCCTTCGCCTTCGCCACGGGCTACGGCGAGAGCTTCCGGATACCGCCCGAACTCGGGGCCGTGCCTCTGATGAAGAAGCCCTACACCGCCGACACCCTGCGGCAGGCGCTCGCGGTGGGGCGGGCCTAATCCACCGCCCGCTGGGCCGCCTCGAACCGGGCGAAGGCCCACAGGGCGCCCTGGATCGCCGCGTCGTGCTCCGAGGCCGGGCGCGTCCCGAGCCAGGCGACGAAGCTCGGCCAGAGACGCATCCCCTCCCCATGCCGCAGGAATCGCGCATTCGCGCGCACCACCGGGTCCGGACTGGCGAGAACCTGACGGAGCAGCACCTGCCCTCCGAGCCGCGACCCTTCGAGCACGTAGAGAAGCCCCGGTGCCCCGGCGCCGGACAGGGTCGATGCCGTCTCCGCGCCACGTTCGCTCCCAACGCCGAGCCCTTCCAGGTCCGCGCGGAGCGCATCGGCGCGCCGGCGAGCGGACCAGTCCGGCGGCAGGAACCCGGGATCGGCACCGTCCAGCCAGGCTTCGAGGGGGACGAAGGCCCTGTGCATCGCCGACAGGAAGACCGCGTAATCCTCCTTCCGGCTCAGGTCGTGGGCCGCGAACCCGGCATCGAGGCGGCGATGGGCCGCGTCCGTCGCCTCCCGCAGCCGCAAGCGCAGATCCCCTGCCGGGCTCGTGCGACCGGCCCGTGCATCCGCCCCCGACGCATCCCCGGAAGGCGTCCTCATCCCGTCCATGCCACGACCCGTCACATCCCCACGGGCCCCGGCCCGGTCCAAGCTGCGTTCAATAGACGATCCGGGCGCCCGGCGCAGGATGCAGCGAACAGCCCCGCCAACCGCGCGATGCGGTCCGGCCTCTCCCCGTTACGTCAGGATCGTCCATGTGGTTCCTCTACGGTTTCGCGCTGCTGGCCGGCGTCGCCAACGCGCTGCAGGCGGGGACGAACGCGACCCTGTCCAAGACCCTGGCCCAACCCTTCGCGGCCGGCATCGTGGTCGCCCTCGTCGGCGCCGTCACCCTGCTCGGGCTGGGGCTGGTGCTCGGCCGCTTCGCCCTGCCGTCGCTGAGCGACATCCGCGCCGTGCCGCCCTGGGCCTGGCTGGGCGGCATGATCGGCGCGTTGCTGATCCTGTCGCAGCTCTTCGTGGCACAACGGATCGGCGCCGCCCCGTATCTCGGCCTCCTCGTGACCGCCGGCGTCGTCACCTCGATCCTGCTCGATCACTTCGGTTGGATCGGATTCACGCAGCACCCCGCCAGCCTCTGGCGCATCCTGGGCGGCCTGCTGATGGTGGTGGGCATCGCCCTGGTGGCGATGTTCTGAAGCGCACGCGCCGGAGACGCTTGTCATCGGCGCCGGGAACGGCAAAGCCTCGTCCCGCGTCGTCCCAGGGCTTATCCCCTCCGCCCCAGCGCCGCCCGAACAGCATCGGCAGGAATTTCGTCGCGATGAACATCTTCCAGGACATCGTCAGCCGCTTCAGCCAGACCGTGACCGCCTATGCGGGCGACAAGGCGCTGATGCAGGCCATGGTCTCGGCGGCCGCCAACGTGATCGTTGCGGATGGGGAGGTGGCGAGCGAGGAGTTCGACACGGCGCTCGCCGGCATGCAGGCCAACCCCATCCTCGAGAAGGGCTACGACCGGCTCATGCTGGAGAGCGAACTCTACGAAGGCATCGCCCGCGCGCGCACCCGCACCGGACGGGCCGAGAACCTGCGCCTGATCGGCGCCATCGAGGGGCGCAGCGCGGAGGAGCGCGAGGCGACGTTCCTGATCGCGGCGGATGTGGCCGACCTCGACGGTATCCTGGACGTCGAAGCCCGGGCACTCACCGAGATCGCGACGGCGCTGGGCCTCGACAAGGCCGCCCTGCTCGCCGCCTCGCCGGTCCGGCGCCCGGTCCAGTAGGGGGTTCGGCGCCCCGCACACCCGGCCGATCCGCCAAAGCCCTTGATCAAAGGACGGCAAGCCTCTAAGCGAGCCCCCGTCTTTCGCCCGGCTCGACGCCCCGTCGAGCTTCAGCCCGGGCGACCGCTCGTGTGAGCTTGCCGCAGGAAAGAGACGATGGCCAAAGAGAAATTTGCGCGTACGAAGCCGCACTGCAACATCGGCACGATTGGTCACGTTGATCACGGCAAGACGTCGCTGACGGCGGCGATCACGAAGGTCCTGGCGGAGTCGGGCGGGGCGACGTTCACGGCCTACGACCAGATCGACAAGGCGCCGGAGGAGAAGGCGCGCGGGATCACGATCTCGACGGCGCACGTGGAGTACGAGACGGCCAACCGTCACTACGCGCACGTGGATTGCCCGGGCCACGCCGACTACGTGAAGAACATGATCACGGGCGCGGCGCAGATGGACGGCGCGATCCTGGTGGTGTCGGCGGCCGACGGCCCGATGCCCCAGACCCGCGAGCACATCCTGCTCGCCCGCCAGGTCGGCGTGCCGGCGCTGGTGGTGTTCCTCAACAAGGTGGATCTGGTCGACGACGCCGAGCTCCTCGAGCTCGTCGAGATGGAGGTGCGCGAGCTCCTCTCGAAGTACGACTTCCCCGGCGACGACATCCCGATCACCAAGGGTTCGGCCAAGGTGGCGCTGGACAACGGCGACAAGGCTGTCGGCCACGACGCCGTGCTGGCGCTGATGGCGTCGGTGGACGCCTACATCCCGCAGCCGGAGCGCCCGATCGACAAGCCGTTCCTGATGCCCATCGAGGACGTGTTCTCGATCTCGGGCCGCGGCACGGTGGTGACGGGTCGCGTCGAGCGCGGCATCGTCAAGGTCGGCGAGACCGTGGAGATCGTGGGCATCCGCGACACCCAGACCACGACGGTCACGGGCGTCGAGATGTTCCGCAAGCTCCTCGACCAGGGCCAGGCCGGCGACAACGTCGGCGTGCTCCTGCGCGGCACCAAGCGCGAGGACGTCGAGCGCGGCCAGGTCGTCTGCAAGCCCGGCTCGGTCAAGCCCCACACCAAGTTCAAGGCCGAGGCCTACATCCTCACCAAGGAGGAGGGCGGCCGCCACACGCCGTTCTTCACCAACTACCGCCCGCAGTTCTACTTCCGCACCACGGACGTGACCGGCGTGTGCGTGCTCCCCGAGGGCACCGAGATGGTGATGCCCGGCGACAGCGTGACCATGGACGTCACCCTGATCGTGCCGGTCGCCATGGAAGAGAAGCTGCGCTTCGCCATCCGTGAAGGCGGCCGTACCGTCGGCGCAGGCGTCGTCGCCGCCATCAACGAGTAAGCGTCGCCGGGGCGGACGTCCGCCCCGTCCGACCGACGCGCACACGCGACGCCCGGGGCCTCCCCGGGCGTCGTCGTTTTCAGAGCCCGGCGTTCCGTCCGCTTTCCAGACTCCGGCTCCGTACGATCGGCACGCGTGCCGTGCCCCGCGAAGTTTGCCGGCGGCACGTCGTTTGACCATTGCGAAGCGAAACGAGCCGGTCTATAGCAGCGCCGCGGCGGAGGACTTGTCCTTCGCATAGGAGTGTAGCTCAACTGGTCAGAGCGCCGGTCTCCAAAACCGGAGGTTGCGGGTTCGAGTCCCTCCACTCCTGCCATTTGGCCGCGTCAGACTTGTCGACCCTCCCAGCCCACCTCCCTTTCAGCAGATCGCTTATCCGCGAAGTCCGGCCGGGCGCAGTCGACAAGCCCGGTGACTTGCGTTAGAGCGGTCGCCTTCCGAGATCGATGAAGGCCGTCGATGCAGGTTCCCCCGGGAGCCGTCGGGTCGCGCTTTCCCGAAGCTCGGGCCGATCTCCCTGTTGTTGGCGCCATGGCATCGAACGAAGCATCGAAGAAAGTGGACCTCGCGCGCACCCCGCCGCGCGGCTCCGCCACGCCGACGCCCCCCCGGGCGACCCCGCCCGCGCGTCCCGCGCCCAAGCGTGTCGGACCGGCGGAGTTCCTGGCTCAGGTTCGTGACGAGGGCCGCAAGGTCACGTGGCCGACCCGCAAGGAGACCGTGGTGACCACCGTGATGGTGTTCATCATGGTAGTGGTGGCGAGCATCTTCTTCACGGTGGTGGACCAGGCGCTGCGCTATCTCGTGACCCTGATCCTCGGGGTCGGCGCCTAACAACTTCTCGGCCCAGGCGCGCCTGACGCGCGACGGGCCGACGACTCAAGGATTTGGTGAGAACCGTGTCGAAGCGCTGGTACATCGTCCACGCCTACTCGAATTTCGAGAACAAGGTCGCGCAGTCCATCAAGGATCAGGCCGCCCAGCGTGGCCTGATGGAGCTGTTCGACGAGGTCATGGTCCCGACCGAGAAGGTCGTGGAGGTCCGTCGCGGCCGCAAGGTTGATGCCGAGCGCAAGTTCTTCCCCGGCTACGTGCTGGTGAAGTGCGACCTGACCGACGAGGTCTACCACCTGATCAAGAACACCCCGAAGGTGACGGGCTTCCTCGGCGCCGACAAGTCGAAGCCGGTTCCGATCCCCGATGCCGAGGCCGAGCGCATCAAGGGCCAGGTCGCCGAGGGCGTCGATCGTCCGAAGCCGTCCGTCTCCTTCGAGATCGGCGAGACGGTGCGCGTCTCCGACGGCCCCTTCGCGTCGTTCAACGGTACCGTCGAGGAGATCGACGAGAGCCGCTCGCGTCTCAAGGTCGCCGTCTCGATCTTCGGCCGCGCCACGCCGGTCGAGCTGGAATACGGCCAGGTCGAGAAGGTCTGATGTCATCGTTTTCGATCGGTCACCGGTGACTGATCCAAGCGTTCCGCCCGGCGCGTAGCCGGGTGCGAAACCGTCGTTCTCCGGAACGGCGTCACGCGCGGGAGGCCTGCCCGGTTCGCCGCCGGGGTCCACGGGCCGCACCGCGACCTGCAACCGCCCGCTCCATCCGCGCTGAGGCCAGCCGGGTATCGGGCATTCTTTGGGAGCAGTCCCTATGGCAAAGAAGATCACGGGCTACGTGAAGCTTCAGGTTCCGGCCGGCGCCGCGAACCCGTCGCCGCCCATCGGCCCCGCGCTCGGTCAGCGCGGCCTGAACATCATGGAATTCTGCAAGGCCTTCAACGCGAAGACCTCTCAGATCGAGAAGGGCACCCCGATCCCGGTCGTCATCACGGCGTATCAGGACCGCTCCT
This sequence comes from Methylobacterium sp. FF17, assembly GCF_025813715.1. Lineage (NCBI taxonomy): Bacteria > Pseudomonadati > Pseudomonadota > Alphaproteobacteria > Hyphomicrobiales > Methylobacteriaceae > Methylobacterium > Methylobacterium flocculans. The sequence goes on along the minus strand of NZ_CP107532.1, from coordinate 5,648,746 downwards.
TCACCTTCGAGATGAAGCAGCCGCCGGTCACCTTCTTCCTCAAGAAGGCCGCTGGCCTGAAGATCGGCAAGAAGCCGGCTTCCGGCTCGAAGACCCCGGGCAAGGGCCCGACGGTCGGCAAGGTGACCGAAGCGCAGCTGCGCGAGATCGCCGAGAAGAAGATGCCCGACCTGAACTGCGACTCGGTTGACGCCGCCGTCGCCATGATCCGTGGCTCCGCGCGGGCCATGGGCCTCGACGTCGTCGCTTAAGGGGAGGGCACAATGGCACACGAAGGCAAGCGCATCCGCGCCGCCCGCGAGGGCATCGACGCGCTCAAGCTCTACTCCATCGACGAAGCGATCAAGCTCGTGAAGGAGAAGGCCAGCGCCAAGTTCGACGAGACCGTCGAGATCTCGATGAACCTCGGCGTCGACCCGCGTCACGCCGACCAGATGGTCCGCGGCGTCTGCAACCTGCCCAACGGCTCCGGCCGTACGGTACGGGTGGCGGTGTTCGCCCGCGGCGCAAAGGCCGACGAGGCCAAGGCCGCCGGTGCCGACATCGTCGGTGCCGAGGACCTCCTCGAGATCGTTCAGAGCGGCAAGATCGAGTTCGATCGCTGCATCGCGACCCCCGACCTGATGCCGCTCGTCGGCCGTCTCGGCAAGGTGCTCGGCCCGCGCGGCCTGATGCCGAACCCGAAGGTCGGAACCGTGACCATGGACGTGAAGGGTGCCGTCGCCGGCGCCAAGGGCGGCTCCGTCGAGTTCCGCGTCGAGAAGGCCGGCATCATCCACGCCGGTATCGGCAAGGTCTCGTTCGATGCCGACAAGCTCGTCGAGAACATCAAGGCGTTCGCCGACGCGGTCTCCAAGGCTAAGCCCGCCGGCGCCAAGGGCCAGTACGTCCAGCGCGTCGCCGTGACCTCCTCCATGGGTCCGGGCGTGCGCGTCGAGCCCTCGACGGTGCTGACCGCCTGATCCACGCCTCGGCGTGATCGCGACCTAAAGGAAACGCCCGGCCTCGCGGCCGGGCGTTTTCGTGTGTCGGGCTCTTTGGCAGGAGCACCAGCCGCCGGCCGGTGAGCAGGGTTGCCGTGAGGCCGGCGAACATCGCCGCCTCGAAGACCCATCCCGAGACCGCGCCGCCCATGATGCCGGAGAGCAGCGTGCCGAAGCTGCAGCCGAGCCCGCTCGTCGCCCCCCATCCGCGGTGGAGGCCGCCGAGGAGGCTGCACAGGGCCTGCGCGCGGCTCCGGACTGGCCGGGCGGAACGCGCCCGCCGCGAGAGCGGCTGCGAAGGCAGCAGCGACGAAGCACGTGACGGCGCATTCCTTCGCCCGGATGACGATCGAGACGCTCCGGGTTCCGAAGCGATCTCTCGGATGGACCCCCGAACGATTCGCTGTGCCTAAGCACGCCAGAATGGCTTCTCGGCCTCTCGGCGCAATGCGATACAATCGAGGTCGAGATCTCTGATTTGCTCCGATGTCATCGCCCGGATGGACCGGCGCCCCTCTAGTCGCCGGTGCCAAAGGGCCAAGACCGCGATGCACCGTCCGACCCTCGTCATGGAACTCCGGGTGATCCGGATTTCGAAACCGGGAAGGCATAGGGTACAGCTCGTCGGCAGGCGGTCGAGCGTCGTCATCGGGGAACTCCTATCGGTACAATCGACCTCATCGGATCAATAATGACTCGGTTCAATGGATTTATTGCACTCGGAGCAATTTTGGTGTGACCGACTACCGAAGCATTTCCGATGGGGTCGCTGCGGACATCGCGGCCGGACGCCTCGCCCCCGGCACCCGATTGCCGCCGCAACGGCAGTTTGCCCATGAGCGCGGGATCGCCGTCTCGACCGCGAGCCGGGTCTATGCCGATCTGACCCGGCGGGGGCTCGTAACCGGCGAGGTCGGCCGGGGCACCTTCATCCGCGATGCGGCGGCCGCACCGGACCCGACCGGGTCCGAGGAGGGGCTGATCAATCTCGAGCACGTCTTCTCGATCCTGCCCCATCAGGCCGCCGACCTCGCAGCGAGCCTCAGCGCCGTCCTGGACCCGAACGCGCTGCAGGCCGCCTTTCCACCCCTGCGGGCGACCGCGACCCGGCGAGCCCGTGCGTCGGCGGCGGCCTTCTTCGGACGGGGCGGCTGGTCCGCCGACCCGGATTCGGTGCTGTTCACCGGGGCGGGACGACAGGGGATCGCGGCTGCGCTGTCGGCTCTCGCGCGCCCTGGCGAGCGGATCGGCGTCGAAGCCCTGACCTACCCGGTGATCAAGGGCATGGCGGGACGCCTCGGTCTGGAGCTGGTTCCGCTCGCGGTGGATGCGGAGGGCGTCAGGCCGGATGCCATCGCGCGGGCGCTGGCCGCGGCGCCGCTCCGGGGCCTCTACCTGCAGACGGTCCTACAGAGCCCGCTCGGGTACACCATGAGCCCCCGGCGTCGGCGGGCGGTGGCGGATCTCCTCGTCCAGCACGACCTCGTCTGCATCGAGGATGCGGTCTACGGCTTCCTCTGCGACGAGGAACCCCTGGCCGCCCTCGCGCCGGACCGCGTGATCCTCGTGGACAGCCTCTCGAAGCGGTTGGCCCCCGGACTGAGCCTCGGCTTCGTGGCCGCACCGCCCGCCCTCGTGGAGGGGTTGGTGCGCACCATCCGCAACGGAGCCTGGACCGTCGGCGGACTGCCCCTGGCGATCGCCCTTCGGGTGATCGACGACGGCCTGGCCGGCCGAATCGGCAAGGCGAAGCGTGCGGATGCGGTGGCGCGTCAGGACTTGGCCCGGGAGGTGCTCAGCGGCCTCGACATCCAGGGGGACCCGAGGGCCTATCACCTCTGGCTCGGCCTTCCGGCAGCCTGGAATGCCGAGCGTTTCGCGGCGGCGGCAGCACGCAACGGCGTGGCGGTCTCGCCGGCCAGCGCCTTCGCGATCGACGAGGCGGCCGCGCCGAACGGGGTTCGGCTCGCCCTTGCCTCACCCACGATGGCCAGACTCACCCTCGCGCTGCAGATCCTGCGCCGCCTGGCCGCCGATGGAGAGGATTCCCAGGTCGAATAGCTGGGCCCTGGACCCCGGACGTAGGTCTTGAGCCGGCATCCGGTCGCGCCCGTCGTTCAAAGGCGCGTGAGGGCCAGCTCCAAGGGGCCGGAAAAGCCCAGTGGAATCGACCGGTGACGCGAGAAATCAACATGCGAGGGGGACGCCATGGCGGATGGCTGTGCTAGGTAGGCTTCCATGCGATGCACCCTCTCCGTCACCTCGAAGCGACGCATCCTGTGCGTCTTTCCCGCCTACACGCCGTCCTTCGGGACCTTCTCTCACGCCTACCCCCTGATGGGGGGCGTGAAGGCCTTCATGCCCCCGCAAGGCCTCCTGCTGATCGCGGCTTATATGCCGGAAGCATGGGAATACCGGTTCATCGACGAGAACATCGTCCGGGCCGGGCCAGCGGATTTCGCCTGGGCCGACGCGGTGTTCGTATCCGGCATGCACATCCAGGCCCCGCAGATCCGGGACATCTACGCCCGGGCGCACGCCGCCGGTAAGGTGACGGTGCTGGGCGGCCCCTCGGTGTCCGGCTCCCCCGAGCAGTACCCAGAATTCGACTACCTGCATCTCGGCGAAATCGGTGACGCCACCGACGAACTGGTCGCGATGCTCGACCGCGACGTCTCGCTCCCGGCCGCGCAGGTCCGCCTGGAGACCAAGGAGCGCCTGCCGCTCTCGGACTTCCCGGCCCCGGCCTACGAGGCGGCGCCCCTGAAGCGCTACCTCATCGGATCGCTGCAATTCTCCTCGGGCTGTCCTTACCGCTGCGAGTTCTGCGACATCCCGCAGCTCTACGGGCGCCAGCCCCGCCTGAAGAGCCCCGAGCAGATGCTCGGCGAGCTCGACGCGATCATCGCCCAGCCGGGCCACCCGGCGGTGGTGTACTTCGTCGACGACAACTTCATCGGCAACCGCAAGGCCACGAAGGACATGCTGCCCCACTTGGTGGAATGGCAGCGCAAGCACAGCTATCCGCTTCAGTTCGCCTGCGAGGCGACGCTGAACATGGCCAAGCAGCCCGACATCCTGGAACTGATGCGCCAGGCCAACTTCATGACCGTCTTCGTCGGCATCGAGACGCCGGAGGAGGATGCGCTCGCGGGGATCGACAAGAAGCACAACGCCGCCGTGCCGATGTACGAGGCGATCGAGACCCTCAACCGCTTCGGCCTGGAGGTGACCTCCGGCATCATCCTCGGCCTCGACACCGACACCGACCAGTCCGAGCAGAAGCTGATCGACTTCATCGACAAGTCGGCGGTGCCGGTGCTGACGATGAACCTGCTCCAGGCCCTGCCCAAGACCCCGCTCTGGGACCGCCTCACCCGTGAGAACCGCCTCGTCCACGACGCGGCGCTGGAATCCAACGTACTGTTCAAGCGGCCGCACGACGATGTGGTGGCGAGTTGGCGTCGGGCCATCGCCCACGCCTATGAGCCGGCGCAGATCTTCGAGCGCTTCCGGCACCAGGTAGAGGTGACCTACCCGAACCGGATCAAGACGCCGGTGAAGGGCAAGCTCACCCGCACCAACCTGCGGCGCGGCCTCGTGCTCGGCTTCAACATCGCGGTGCGTGTTGGCCTGCTCTCGGATTACCGGGGTGTGTTCTGGAAGGCCGCGGGCCATGCGCTGCGGCGCGGGCAGATCGAAGCGGTGTTCAACATGGGCTTCGTCGCCCACCACCTCATCCGCTTCACCCGCGAGGCCCTGCGCGGTGAGCATAATGCGTCGTTCTACGCGGCCAAGGCGGAGCAGAAGCACGAGGCCCGCGAGCCCTGGTGGCGCGCGGCACGCCGGTTCCTGCCCACCTAGAACCCAACCGGGAGAGGGGGTGCGGTCGACCGATAGCGCCCCCTCATCGCCCCTTGCGCGCGACATCATCTCCCGCACGGGGCCGACGAACGAGCCGCCCGCTCACCCTCGAACCGCGTCAAGCGAAATCGACAGCCGGGGCGGAATAATCGCACGCAAGCCCTTGGCAGGCTGCTTGCAAGGCTCTATAGACCCCTTCAACGTTTTCAGACATACGAAAGGAATCGACCGATCGGTCGTATTCCAAACGAGAGATCGCCTGGGCAACCAGGCGGTGATGGCCGGAAGGCTTTGAGGGGCGAAAAGCCCTTCGGGGCTTCGTCCGGCCATGTCCTGTCCGAGACTGCAGGCGCCGGGTCACCGGCTTAATCCCCAAGCCTGCACAGACTGGGATAAACCGAATTTCTACACCCCTCGCCGGTTCGCATTCCGCGAACAGGCCGAGGCATCGGTTTGAACCATCTCACCCGTGTCGTCCACCCGTTCCGGGGGCCGATAGGGGACAGGGCCGTGAAGCGTCGCCAAGGACGTTCCGGCTTTCATCGAGCCGAGTTCCGTCCCGGGCGGCATGTGCAACCGGCGGACCCATTCTCGGGTTCCGCCAACCGGAGAGAGCCCCAGTGGACAGGACAGCCAAAGCTGATCTCGTCTCGACGCTCAACGGCGTGTTCGCGAACACGTCCGTGGTCGTCGTGGCCCACTACAAGGGCCTCACGGTCGCCGACATGCAGAAGCTGCGCTCGCAGATGAAGCAGGCCGGTGCCACCGTGAAGGTCACCAAGAACCGCCTCGCCAACATCGCTCTCGATGGCACGGACGTCGCCTCCATCAAGCCCCTCCTGAAGGGTCCGACCCTGCTCGCTTATTCGAGCGATCCGGTCGCGGCCGCCAAGGTTGCGGTGGACTTCGCCAAGGCCAACGACAAGCTCGTGATCCTCGGCGGCGCCATGGGCACGACTGCCCTGAACCCGGACGGTGTGAAGGCCCTCGCCTCGCTCCCGTCCCTCGACGAACTGCGCGCCAAGATCGTGGGCCTTGTCCAGGCTCCCGCGACCAAGATCGCCCAGGTCGTCAACGCACCGGCGGCCAAGCTCGCCCGCGTGTTCGGGGCCTATGCCACCAAGGACGAGGCTCAGAGCGAAGCGGCCTGAGGCCGCATCGCCCTTCTCAACCCATCCGTTCAAACCGATATCTGAAGGAATACAACCATGGCTGATCTCGCCAAGCTCGTCGACGACCTGTCCTCGCTGACCGTTCTCGAGGCCGCCGACCTCGCCAAGATGCTCGAAGAGAAGTGGGGCGTCTCGGCCGCCGCTGCCGTCGCCGTCGCCGCTGGCCCGGCTGCTGGCCCGGCCGCCGCTGCTGAGGAGCAGACCGAGTTCACGGTCATGCTCACCGCTGCCGGCGACAAGAAGATCGAGGTCATCAAGGAGGTCCGCGCGATCACCGGCCTCGGCCTCAAGGAAGCCAAGGACCTCGTTGAGGGCGCCCCGAAGGCCGTCAAGGAGTCTGTCAACAAGGAAGAGGCCGAGAAGCTCAAGGCCCAGCTCGAGAAGGCTGGCGCCAAGGTCGAGCTCAAGTAAGACTCTTCGGTGGGCCGCACCGGTCCATCACTTTCCGTCAGGTCCAACAGGGCCTGACGGCACCGAAGGCCCGCGGGTTCACGCCCGTGGGCCACGGTCGCTTCAGGCGGCCCGACCGGTCCGCGCAAGGACCACGGAATTTTCAGTTCGGGTGGGCGTCGTCCGGCGGGACGGGCCCTTTGCCTGGTCGCGGGAGGCAGACGCCTTCCCCGGGCGCCCGGTACGCGGGACGTAGGAGCGAGGTCACCCATGGCCAACACGCTGGTCGGTCGCAAGCGGATTCGCAAGTTCTTCGGTAAGATCAAGGAAGTCGCCGAGATGCCGAACCTCATCGAGGTTCAGAAGGCGTCGTACGACCAGTTCCTGATGATGGACGAGCCGGAAGGCGGACGGGGCGACGAAGGCCTGCAGACCGTGTTCAAGTCGGTCTTCCCGATCTCGGACTTCTCCTCCACGGCACTCCTCGAGTTCGTGAAGTACACGTTCGAGCAGCCGAAATACGACGTCGACGAGTGCCGCCAGCGCGGCATCACCTTCGCGGCTCCGCTGAAGGTCACGCTGCGTCTCATCGTGTTCGATGTCGATCCGGATACCGGCGCCAAGTCCGTCAAGGACATCAAGGAGCAGGACGTCTACATGGGCGACATGCCCCTGATGACGGAGAACGGCACCTTCATCGTCAACGGCACCGAGCGCGTCATCGTCTCCCAGATGCACCGCTCGCCGGGTGTGTTCTTCGACCACGACAAGGGCAAGACCCACTCCTCGGGCAAGCTCCTGTTCGCTGCCCGCATCATCCCGTATCGCGGCTCCTGGCTCGACGTCGAGTTCGACGCCAAGGACATCGTGCACGTCCGCATCGACCGGAAGCGCAAGCTGCCCGTGACGTCGCTGCTGTTCGCACTCGGCCTCGACGGCGAAGAGATCCTGTCGACCTTCTACAACCGCGTGATCTACGATCGCGACGGCGCCGAATGGCGCGTGCCCTACGATGCCGAGCGCCTGAAGGGCTTCAAGGCGTCCGTCGACCTGATCGACGCCGAGTCCGGCGAGGTCGTGCTCGAGGCCGGCAAGAAGCTGAACGCCCGCAACGCCCGGCAGATCGCCGAGCGCGGCGTCAACTTCCTCAAGGCCACCGACGAGGATCTGATCGGCCAGTACATCGCCGAGGACCTCGTCAATCCGAAGACCGGCGAGATCTGGGCGGAAGCCGGCGATGAGATCTCCGACAAGCTTCTCAAGAGCCTGGAGGATGTCGGCGTCTCGGAGATCCCGGTCCTCGACATCGATCACATCAATGTCGGCCCCTACATCCGTAACACGCTGGCGGTCGATAAGAACTCCGCCCGCGAAGGCGCGCTGTTCGACATCTACCGGGTCATGCGTCCCGGCGAGCCGCCGACGCTCGATACCGCCGAGGCGATGTTCCACTCGCTGTTCTTCGATGCCGAGCGCTACGACCTCTCGGCGGTCGGCCGCGTGAAGATGAACATGCGCCTGGACCTCGACGCCGCCGACACGGTGCGGACCCTGCGTCGCGAGGATATGCTCGCGGTCGTCAAGGCGCTCGTGGACCTGCGCGACGGCAAGGGCGAGATCGACGACATCGATCACCTCGGCAACCGCCGGGTGCGCTCGGTGGGCGAGCTGATGGAGAACCAGTACCGCCTCGGTCTGCTCCGCATGGAGCGTGCCATCAAGGAGCGGATGTCCTCCGTCGACATCGACACCGTGATGCCGCAGGACCTCATCAACGCGAAGCCCGCCGCGGCGGCCGTGCGCGAGTTCTTCGGTTCGTCGCAGCTCTCGCAGTTCATGGACCAGACCAATCCGCTCTCGGAAGTGACGCACAAGCGTCGCCTCTCGGCGCTTGGCCCGGGCGGTCTGACCCGCGAGCGCGCCGGCTTCGAGGTGCGCGACGTGCACCCGACGCACTACGGCCGTATCTGCCCGATTGAGACGCCGGAAGGCCCGAACATCGGCCTGATCAACTCTCTGGCGACCTTCGCCCGCGTGAACAAGTACGGCTTCATCGAGACCCCGTTCCGGCGGGTGAAGGACGGCGTCGTCACCACCGACGTCGCCTACCTGTCCGCCATGGAAGAGGCGAAGTACTACGTCGCGCAGGCCAACGCGCAGATGGATGAGAACTTCAAGCTCATCGAGGATCTCGTGGTCTGCCGCCGCGCCGGCGACGTCATCGTCGTGCCGCCGGATCGCGTCGACCTCATGGACGTGTCGCCGAAGCAGCTCGTCTCGGTCGCGGCCGCGCTCATCCCGTTCCTCGAGAACGACGACGCGAACCGCGCGCTGATGGGCTCGAACATGCAGCGCCAGGCGGTGCCGCTCGTTCGCGCCGACGCGCCCTTCGTCGGCACCGGCATGGAAGCGGTGGTGGCTCGAGACTCCGGCGCGGCCATCGCGGCTCGCCGCACCGGCATCGTCGATCAGGTGGACGCCACCCGTATCGTCATCCGCGCCACGGAAGAGGCCGATGCCAACAAGCCCGGCGTCGACATCTACCGCCTGCAGAAGTTCCAGCGCTCCAACCAGTCGACCTGCATCACGCAGAAGCCGCTGGTGCGCGTCGGCGAGGCCGTGAAGAAGGGCGAGATCATCGCCGACGGTCCCTCGACGGAGTTCGGTGAGCTGGCGCTGGGCCGGAACGTGCTCGTCGCGTTCATGCCGTGGAACGGCTACAACTTCGAGGACTCGATCCTGCTCTCCGAGCGGATCGTGAAGGATGACGTGTTCACCTCGATCCACATCGAGGAGTTCGAGGTGATGGCCCGAGACACCAAGCTCGGTCCGGAAGAAATCACCCGCGACATCCCGAACGTCTCGGAAGAGGCGCTCAAGAACCTCGACGAAGCCGGTATCGTCTATATCGGCGCCGAGGTTCACGCGGGCGACATCCTGTGCGGCAAGATCACGCCGAAGGGCGAGAGCCCGATGACGCCGGAGGAGAAGCTCCTGCGCGCCATCTTCGGTGAGAAGGCGTCCGACGTGCGCGACACCTCGCTCCGGGTTCCCCCGGGCGTGACGGGCACCATCGTCGAAGTCCGGGTGTTCAACCGCCACGGCGTCGACAAGGACGAGCGCGCCCAGGCCATCGAGCGCGAGGAGATCGAGCGCCTCGCCAAGGATCGCGACGACGAGCAGGCGATCCTGGATCGCAACACCTACGCGCGTCTGGCCACCGTCCTGATCGGCCAGGCTCCCATCGCCGGGCCGAAGGGCTTCAAGAAGGAGACCACGCTCAACCGTGAGCTCCTCAGCGAGTACCCGCGTTCGCAGTGGTGGCAGTTCGCCGTCATCGACGACCGTCTCATGACCGAGATGGAAGCGATGCAGAAGCAGTACGACGAGTCGAAGAAGCGCCTCGAGCAGCGCTTCCTCGACAAGGTCGAGAAGCTGCAGCGCGGCGACGAGCTGCCGCCCGGCGTCATGAAGATGGTCAAGGTCTTCGTGGCGGTGAAGCGCAAGATCCAGCCCGGCGACAAGATGGCCGGCCGTCACGGCAACAAGGGTGTCGTCTCGCGGATCGTGCCGATCGAGGACATGCCGTTCCTGGAGGACGGGACGCATGCCGACATCGTGCTCAACCCGCTCGGCGTGCCCTCGCGCATGAACGTCGGCCAGATCCTCGAGACGCACCTCGGCTGGGCCGCGGCCGGGCTCGGCCGCAAGGTCGGCCAGGCGGTGGATGCTTACCTGCGCAACCAGGATATCGAGCCCCTCCGGGACGAGATGAAGGCGATCTACTCGCCGTCCGAGCTCGAAGGCCTGTCCGACGACGAGCTGGCCGAGGCCGCCAACAACGTGCGCCGCGGCGTACCGATGGCGACCCCGGTGTTCAACGGCGCCAAGGAAGCCGACATCGAGCAGATGCTGGAGATGGCCGGTCTCGACCGGTCAGCCCAGTCGACGCTCTATGACGGCCGCACGGGCGAGCCCTTCGATCGCAAGGTGACGATGGGCTACATCTACATGCTGAAGCTGCACCACCTCGTGGACGACAAGATCCACGCCCGGTCGATCGGCCCGTACTCCCTGGTCACCCAGCAGCCGCTGGGTGGAAAGGCGCAGTTCGGCGGTCAGCGCTTCGGCGAGATGGAGGTCTGGGCGCTCGAAGCCTACGGCGCCGCGTACACGCTGCAGGAGATGCTCACGGTCAAGTCGGACGACGTCGCCGGCCGCACCAAGGTCTACGAGGCCATCGTGCGCGGCGACGACACCTTCGAAGCCGGCATCCCCGAGTCGTTCAACGTGCTCGTCAAGGAAATGCGCTCGCTCGGTCTCAACGTCGAGCTCACCTCCTCGAAGAAGAACGCAAACGACCAGATCGAGCCGCCCGCCGAGGCGGCCGAATAACCACCGCGCACGCTCCCGCGCCGGGTTCACCCCCGGCGCGGTCGGAGCGGGGAGGGGCAGCGCCTCCCAGACTACGGTGAGCGACGATCCGGCCGGTCGTTGCACCGCATCCGTTTTCAGCACGCGGTCAGCCCCTCGGCGGAGGGTGCGCCTCGTCAGCAGGAGTAGATCATGAACCAAGAGGTCATGAATCTTTTCAACCAGCAGGCTCAGCCCCAGAGCTTCGACCAGATCAAGATCTCGATCTCGTCGCCCGAGAAGATCCTCTCGTGGTCTTTCGGCGAGATCAAGAAGCCCGAGACGATCAACTATCGCACGTTCAAGCCCGAGCGTGACGGCCTGTTCTGCGCGCGCATCTTCGGACCCATCAAGGATTACGAGTGCTTGTGCGGCAAGTACAAGCGCATGAAGTACAAGGGCGTCATCTGTGAGAAGTGCGGCGTCGAGGTCACCCTCGCGCGCGTCCGGCGCGACCGCATGGGCCATATCGAGCTCGCTGCGCCCGTCGCTCACATCTGGTTCCTGAAGTCGCTGCCGAGCCGCATCGGCCTCCTGCTCGACATGGCGCTGAAGGACCTCGAGCGGATCCTGTACTTCGAGTCCTACTGCGTCATCGAGCCGGGCCTCACCCCCCTCAAGGAGCGTCAGCTCCTGTCGGAGGAGGAGTACCTGCGCGCCCAGGAGGAGTACGGCGAGGACAGCTTCACCGCCATGATCGGCGCCGAGGCCATCCGTCGGATCCTGCAGGAACTCGACCTCGACGGCATCGCGGACGCGCTGCGCGAGGAGATCGCCACCACGACCTCCGAGCTGAAGCCCAAGAAGCTCCTCAAGCGCCTGAAGATCATCGAAGCCTTCCAGATGTCGGGCAACAAGCCCGAGTGGATGATCCTCACCGTGGTGCCGGTGATCCCGCCGGACCTGCGCCCGCTCGTCCCCCTCGACGGCGGCCGCTTCGCCACGTCCGATCTCAATGACCTCTACCGCCGCGTCATCAACCGCAACAACCGTCTGAAGCGGCTGATCGAGCTGCGCGCGCCGGACATCATCATCCGCAACGAGAAGCGCATGCTTCAGGAGGCGGTGGATGCGCTGTTCGATAACGGCCGTCGCGGTCGCGTCATCACGGGTGCCAACAAGCGTCCGTTGAAGTCGCTCGCCGACATGCTGAAGGGCAAGCAGGGCCGCTTCCGCCAGAACCTGCTCGGCAAGCGCGTCGACTATTCCGGCCGCTCGGTCATCGTGGTGGGTCCGGAGCTCAAGCTGCACCAGTGCGGCCTGCCGAAGAAGATGGCGCTCGAGCTGTTCAAGCCCTTCATCTACGCGCGCCTCGACGCCAAGGGTTTCTCGGCCACCGTCAAGCAGGCCAAGAAGCTCGTCGAGAAGGAGAAGCCGGAAGTCTGGGATATCCTGGACGAGGTCATCCGCGAGCATCCCGTCATGCTCAACCGCGCGCCGACGCTGCACCGGCTCGGAATCCAGGCCTTCGAGCCCAAGCTGATCGAGGGCAAGGCGATCCAGCTTCACCCGCTGGTCTGCGCCGCGTTCAACGCCGACTTCGACGGCGACCAGATGGCCGTGCACGTTCCCCTGAGCCTCGAGGCTCAGCTGGAGGCGCGCGTCCTGATGATGTCGACCAACAACATCCTTCACCCGGCCAACGGCCAGCCGATCATCGTGCCTTCTCAGGATATCGTGCTGGGGCTCTACTACCTGTCGATCGTCGCCGAAGGAGCCATCGGCGCCTTCGATCCGACGAACAAGCAGAACCCGATGCAGGGCGTGTTCGGCAACATCGGCGAACTGGAGCACGCGCTGGCGGCCAAGACCGTCAAGCTGCACACCAAGATCCGCTGGCGGTGGAACGGCATCGGGCCGGATGGCGAGCCGCTGACCAAGACCTACGACACCACTCCCGGCCGCGTGATCCTCTCGACCGCCCTGCCGCTGCACAAGAACGTCCCCTACGACGTCGTCAACAAGCTGATGACGAAGAAGGAGATCTCCGCGATGATCGACACCGTCTACCGCCACTGCGGTCAGAAGGAGTCGGTGATCTTCTGTGATCGCATCATGGCGCTCGGCTTCAACCACGCGTTCAAGGCCGGCATCTCGTTCGGCAAGGACGACATGGTCGTGCCAGACAACAAGTGGCCGATCGTGGACGACACCCGCGCGCTGGTGAAGGACTACGAGCAGCAGTACAACGACGGCCTGATCACTCAGGGCGAGAAGTACAACAAGGTGGTGGATGCCTGGGCCAAGTGCTCGGACAAGCTCGCCGCCGAGATGATGCTGCGCATCTCCACCGTGCAGAAGGACGAGCACGGCGCCGACAAGCAGGTCAACTCGATCTACATGATGAGCCATTCCGGCGCCCGTGGTTCGCCGGCCCAGATGAAGCAGCTCGCCGCCATGCGCGGCCTGATGGCGAAGCCCTCGGGCGAGATCATCGAGACGCCGATCATCTCGAACTTCAAGGAAGGCCTCGACGTGCTCGAGTACTTCAACTCGACCCACGGCGCCCGTAAGGGTTTGGCCGATACCGCGCTCAAGACCGCCAATTCCGGTTACCTCACCCGTCGCCTCGTCGACGTGGCGCAGGATGCCGTCATCCGCGAGACCGATTGCGGCACCACCAACGGCATTCGCATGCGCGCCATCGTGGATGCGGGCCAGGTCGTGGCTCCGCTGGCGATCCGTATCCTCGGCCGTGCCACGGCAGAGGATCTGGTGGCCCAGGACGGCACCGTGATCGTGAAGACCAACGAGACAATCGAGGAGAAACACCTGCCCGCCATCCAGGCGGCCGGGATCCAGGAGGTGAAGATCCGCTCGGTGCTCGTCTGCGCCACCAAGAGCGGCGTCTGCGCCACCTGCTACGGGCGCGATCTGGCTCGTGGCACGCCCGTCAACATGGGCGAAGCGGTCGGCGTCATCGCGGCGCAGTCGATCGGCGAGCCGGGCACCCAGCTCACCATGCGCACCTTCCACATCGGTGGTGCGGCCCAGATCGCCGACTCGTCCTTCATCGAGTCGAGCTTCGAGGGCTCGATCAAGATCCGCAACCGGGCGCTCGCCCGGAACTCGGATGGCGATCTCATTGCCACCGGCCGTAACGTCGCCGTCGTGATCGTCGGCTCGGACGGCGCGGAGCGTGCGGTGCACCGCCTGCAATACGGCGCGAAGCTGCGGGTGGACGACGGTGACAAGGTCAAGCGCGGTCAGCGCATCGCCGAATGGGACCCCTACACCCGTCCCATCATCACCGAGACGGACGGTGTGGTCGCCTACGAGGACCTCATCGACGGTCAGTCCATCACCGAGACCACCGACGAGTCGACCGGCATCGCCAAGCGCGTTGTCATCGACTGGCGAGGGACCGCCCGCACCGCCGACCTCAAGCCGGCGATGTTGGTGCTCGATGACGACGGCAAGCCGATGAAGCTGCCGCGTGGCTCGGACGCGCGCTACTTCCTGCCGGTCGACGCCATCATCGGCTACGATCCGGGTGCGAAGGTGAAGGCGGGCGACATCCTCGCGCGTGTCTCCACCGACTCGGCCAAGACCCGCGACATCACCGGCGGTCTGCCGCGAGTGGCGGAGCTGTTCGAGGCCCGTCGTCCGAAGGACGCGGCTATCATCGCGGAGAAGTCGGGCACGATCCAGTTCGGGCGCGACTACAAGAACAAGCGTCGCCTGACGCTGACGCCGCATGACGGTTCGGAGGCGGTCGAGTACCTGATCCCGAAGGGCAAGCACATCCACCTGCAGGACGGGGACGTGGTGGAACTCGGCGACTACATCGTCGACGGGAACCCGGCGCCGCACGACATCCTGGCGATCAAGGGCGTGGAGGAGCTCGCTGCCTACCTCGTCAACGAGATCCAGGAGGTCTACCGCCTCCAGGGCGTGTCGATCAACGACAAGCACATCGAGGTCATCGTCCGGCAGATGCTGCAGAAGGTCGAGATCACCGATGGTGGGGATTCCGACATCCTGACGGGCGATCAGATCGACCGGACGGAGCTGGCGGACATCAACGAGAAGCTGCTTGCCGAGGGCAAGAAGCCCGTCGTGGGCGTCCCCGTGCTGCTCGGCATCACGAAGGCGAGCTTGCAGACGAAGTCGTTCATCTCGGCGGCCTCGTTCCAGGAAACCACCCGCGTCCTCACGGAAGCAGCGGTCAACGGCAAGATCGACTACCTGGAAGGCCTCAAGGAGAACGTCATCGTCGGCTCGCTCATCCCGGCCGGTACAGGCTCCATGGCGGCCGAGATCCGGGCCGTGGCACGCCGCCGCGACAACCTGATCCTTCAGCAGAAGGCCGCCGAAAGCGGGGCCCAGCCCCTCTCCGAGCTGCCGCCAGCGGCCGAGTAAGACGCAGGATCACTGCTCACAGTCAGAAGGGCCGCCCCCGCCGGGCGCCCCTTTTTTGTTGCGTCCTCACCATACGATCCCCACTCGCAGACGCCGGTAACGTCATGATCTCGTAACGAAATGGGTTGACGCAGGGCGAATCCACCTCTATCAGGCCCTCATTGAACGGCTGGCCGTAGGCAGCAAACGATCGCGAGGCCCAGAGCCTCGATCCAGGCTTCCTAGACGCATCCGACTTCAACGAACGAACACGTGTCAGTCCGGCATGATCGCTTGCTTCAATGCAGGTGATCCTCTGCTTGCAACGGCGCGCCAAAGGCTGAGATCAGCCTGGGGCGCGGTTTTGCGTTTCGTCGCACAGCTCTGTGCGATGCCGGGGCCGACCACAACGAGATTTGGATTTCGACGGTCACCGACGGTGACGCGTTTCGAGAGGATTGGCATGCCGACGATCAACCAGCTGATCGCTCAGCCGCGCAAGGCGCAGAAGAGCCGCAACAAGGTGCCGGCGCTCGACGCCTGCCCGCAGAAGCGTGGCGTCTGCACCCGCGTCTATACGACGACCCCGAAGAAGCCGAACTCCGCGCTCCGCAAGGTCGCGAAGGTTCGTCTCACCAACGGCTTCGAGGTCATCGGTTACATCCCGGGCGAGGGTCACAACCTTCAGGAGCACTCCGTGGTGATGATCCGCGGCGGCCGCGTGAAGGATCTTCCCGGCGTGCGCTATCACATCCTTCGCGGCGTGCTCGACACGCAGGGCGTGAAGGGTCGTAAGCAGCGCCGTTCGAAGTACGGCGCCAAGCGCCCGAAGTAAGACTGATATTCGCGCACCCTGTAAGGATGTCGCCGGCCTCGAAGAGGCTCAAGGCGGCCTGCGCAGGGTGGTTTCAAGAAGACCAAGTTTAAGACGGAGCGAGCGATGTCCCGCCGCCATTCTGCCGAGAAGCGTGAGATCATCCCGGACCCGAAGTACGGGGACATCGTGCTCACCAAGTTCATGAATTCGATCATGTACGAGGGCAAGAAGTCCACCGCTGAGCGGATCGTCTACGGCGCCTTCGACATCGTCGAGAACCGCGCCCGCGCGAACCCCATCGAGGTGTTCCGCGCCGCCCTCGACAACGTCGCCCCGGCGATCGAAGTGCGCTCCCGCCGCGTCGGCGGTGCGACCTACCAGGTCCCCGTCGAAGTGCGCACCGAGCGCCGCCAGGCACTTGCCATTCGTTGGCTGATCCAGGCCGCCCGTGGCCGCAACGATCGCACCATGGTCGAGCGCCTGTCCGCCGAGCTGCTCGATGCCGCGAACAATCGCGGAAACGCCGTGAAGAAGCGGGAAGACACCCACCGGATGGCGGAAGCCAACCGCGCCTTCTCGCACTACCGCTGGTAAGCGGACCCGGACCCTTTCAGGAGCAATCCGATGCCCCGCACTCACGCGATCGAGGACTACCGCAACTTCGGCATCATGGCCCACATCGATGCCGGCAAGACCACGACCACCGAGCGGATCCTCTACTACACCGGCAAGTCCCATAAGATCGGCGAAGTCCATGACGGCGCCGCGACGATGGATTGGATGACGCAGGAGCAGGAGCGTGGCATCACGATCACGTCCGCGGCGACCACCTGCTTCTGGCGCGACAAGCGCCTGAACATCATCGACACCCCCGGCCACGTGGATTTCACCATCGAGGTGGAGCGTTCGCTCCGCGTGCTCGACGGCGCCGTCTGCGTGCTCGACGGCAACCAGGGCGTCGAGCCCCAGACCGAGACCGTCTGGCGTCAGGCCGACAAGTACGACGTCCCGCGCGTCGTGTTCGTCAACAAGATGGACAAGATCGGCGCCGACTTCTTCAAGTGCGTCGCCGACATCATCGATCGCGTCGCCGGCAAGCCGGTCTGCCTCCAGCTGCCGATCGGCGCCGAGACGACCTTCAAGGGCGTCATCGACCTGATCAAGATGAAGGCCATCGTCTGGACGTCCGAGAAGCTCGGCGCGGATTTCTCCGAGACCGAGATTCCGGCTGACCTCGCCGACCAAGCTGCGGAGTACCGCATCAAGCTCGTCGAGGCCTGCGTCGAGATGGATGACGACGCGATGGCGGCGTACCTGGACGGCGTCGAGCCGGATCAGGCCACGATGCACCGCCTCGTGCGCACCGCCGTGCAGCGCCGCGCCTTCCATCCCGTGCTCTGCGGCTCGGCCTTCAAGAACAAGGGCGTCCAGCCCCTGCTCGACGCCGTCGTCGACTACCTGCCGTCTCCCGCAGATCGCGGCGAGATCAAGGGCCTCGACTTCAAGACCGAGGAAGAGACCGTCCGTCACCCGGCCGATTCCGATCCTTTCTCCATGCTCGCCTTCAAGATCATGGACGATCCGCACGTCGGCACGATCACGTTCTGCCGCGTCTACTCGGGCAAGATCGAGTCGGGCGCCAACGTGCTCAACTCCTCGCGCGACAAGAAGGAGCGTGTCGGCCGCATGCTTCTCATGCACGCCAACAACCGCGAGGACGTGAAGGAAGCCTTCACGGGCGACATCGTGGCCCTGGCTGGCCTCAAGGAGACCCGCACCGGTGACACCCTGTGCGACCCGAAGGACGCCGTCATCCTCGAAAAGATGGAGTTCCCTGAGCCGGTGATCGAGATCGCCGTCGAGCCGAAGTCGAAGGCCGATCAGGAGAAGCTCGGTATCGCCCTCGCCAAGCTCGCCGCGGAAGATCCGTCGTTCCGGGTCTCCACGGACCAGGAGTCGGGCCAGACCATCCTTCGCGGGATGGGCGAGCTCCACCTCGACATCAAGGTCGACATCCTGCGCCGCACCTACATGGTCGACGCGAATATCGGCCAGCCGCAGGTCGCCTACCGTGAGAAGCTCACGAAGCGCACCGAGATCGACTACACCCACAAGAAGCAGACCGGTGGTACCGGCCAGTTCGCGCGGGTGAAGTTCATCGTGGAGCCCAACGAGCCCGGCAAGGGTTTCGAGTTCTCCTCGAAGATCATCGGCGGCACGGTGCCGAAGGAGTACATCCCGGGCGTCGAGAAGGGCCTCAACTCGGTCCTCGGCGCCGGCATCCTGGCGGGCTTCCCGGTCGTCGACATCAAGGTCGAGCTGATCGACGGCGCCTACCACGACGTCGACTCGTCGGCCCTGGCCTTCGAAATCGCCTCCCGCGCGGCGCTCCGTGAAGCCCTCCAGAAGGGCGGTTCGGTGCTCCTCGAGCCGGTGATGAAGGTCGAAGTCGTCTCGCCGGAGGAATACACCGGTTCGGTAATCGGCGATCTCAACTCCCGCCGTGGCCAGATCCAGGGCCAGGACATGCGCGGCAATGCGAACGTCATCAACGCGATGGTGCCGCTGGCCAACATGTTCGGCTACGTGAACCAGCTCCGGTCCTTTTCGCAGGGCCGCGCGAACTTCACGATGCAGTTCGACCATTACGAAGAGGTGCCGCGCGGCGAGGCCGAGAAGGTCGTCGCCAAGTACGCCTAAGACGGCGGCGCCCTTTGGGGCGCCACCCGCACCGCTTCACTTGCAACACCAGATTGGACGGAGGCTATCATGGCCAAAGAGAAATTTGCGCGTACGAAGCCGCACTGCAACATCGGCACGATTGGTCACGTTGATCACGGCAAGACGTCGCTGACGGCGGCGATCACGAAGGTCCTGGCGGAGTCGGGCGGGGCGACGTTCACGGCCTACGACCAGATCGACAAGGCGCCGGAGGAGAAGGCGCGCGGGATCACGATCTCGACGGCGCACGTGGAGTACGAGACGGCCAACCGTCACTACGCGCACGTGGATTGCCCGGGCCACGCCGACTACGTGAAGAACATGATCACGGGCGCGGCGCAGATGGACGGCGCGATCCTGGTGGTGTCGGCGGCCGACGGCCCGATGCCCCAGACCCGCGAGCACATCCTGCTCGCCCGCCAGGTCGGCGTGCCGGCGCTGGTGGTGTTCCTCAACAAGGTGGATCTGGTCGACGACGCCGAGCTCCTCGAGCTCGTCGAGATGGAGGTGCGCGAGCTCCTCTCGAAGTACGACTTCCCCGGCGACGACATCCCGATCACCAAGGGTTCGGCCAAGGTGGCGCTGGACAACGGCGACAAGGCTGTCGGCCACGACGCCGTGCTGGCGCTGATGGCGTCGGTGGACGCCTACATCCCGCAGCCGGAGCGCCCGATCGACAAGCCGTTCCTGATGCCCATCGAGGACGTGTTCTCGATCTCGGGCCGCGGCACGGTGGTGACGGGTCGCGTCGAGCGCGGCATCGTCAAGGTCGGCGAGACCGTGGAGATCGTGGGCATCCGCGACACCCAGACCACGACGGTCACGGGCGTCGAGATGTTCCGCAAGCTCCTCGACCAGGGCCAGGCCGGCGACAACGTCGGCGTGCTCCTGCGCGGCACCAAGCGCGAGGACGTCGAGCGCGGCCAGGTCGTCTGCAAGCCCGGCTCGGTCAAGCCCCACACCAAGTTCAAGGCCGAGGCCTACATCCTCACCAAGGAGGAGGGCGGCCGCCACACGCCGTTCTTCACCAACTACCGCCCGCAGTTCTACTTCCGCACCACGGACGTGACCGGCGTGTGCGTGCTCCCCGAGGGCACCGAGATGGTGATGCCCGGCGACAGCGTGACCATGGACGTCACCCTGATCGTGCCGGTCGCCATGGAAGAGAAGCTGCGCTTCGCCATCCGTGAAGGCGGCCGTACCGTCGGCGCAGGCGTCGTCGCCGCCATCAACGAGTAAGCGTCCGTCCCAAACGAACACGTCCGCAGGGAACGATTGAGGGGCGGGTCCTCGCGCCCGCCCCTCCATTGTCCCGCCAAGGTTTCAGGTCATGAACGGTCAGAATATTCGCATCCGCCTCAAGGCGTTCGACCATCGCATTCTCGATGCGTCGACCCGCGAGATCGTCTCGACGGCTAAGCGCACCGGCGCCACCATCCGTGGTCCGATTCCGCTGCCGACGCATATCGAGAAGTTCACCGTCAACCGCTCGCCGCACATCGACAAAAAGTCGCGCGAGCAGTTCGAGATGCGCACCCACAAGCGCGTCCTCGATATCGTCGATCCGACGCCGCAGACCGTGGACGCGCTGATGAAGCTCGACCTCGCCGCCGGCGTGGACGTGGAGATCAAGCTCTAAGTCCCCGCGGGGATTTAGAGCTTACCGTAGAATCGCGCGAGGGAGACACCTATGCGCTCAGGCGTCATCGCACAGAAGGTCGGCATGACCCGCATCTTTACAGATGCTGGGGAACATGTGCCCGTCACAGTGCTCAAAATCGATCAATGCCAGGTGGTTGCCCACCGTACCGTCGAGAAGAACGGCTACGTCGCCCTTCAGGTCGGCGTCGGTAAGGCCAAGGTGAAGAACGTGTCGGCTGCCGAGCGCGGCCGGTTCGCGGTCGCCAAGGTCGAGCCCAAGCAGAAGCTCGCCGAGTTCCGCGTGTCCGAGGACAAGCTGATCCCGGTCGGCGCCGAGATCACGGCCGATCACTTCATCCCGGGCCAGTTCGTCGACGTGACGGGCACCACCACGGGTAAGGGTTTCGCCGGCGGTATGAAGCGCTGGAACTTCGGCGGTCTGCGCGCCACCCACGGCGTGTCCATCTCGCACCGCTCGATCGGTTCGACCGGTGGCCGCCAGGATCCGGGCAAGACCTTCAAGAACAAGAAGATGCCCGGCCACATGGGCGTCGACCGGGTCACCACCCAGAACCTGCGCGTCGTGCGTACGGACCCGGAGCGTGGCCTCATCCTCGTCGAAGGCGCCGTCCCCGGTGTCGCCGGCGGCTGGATCCAGATCCGCGACGCGGTGAAGCGCAAGCTCCCCGCCGACGTTCCGCAGCCTGGCAAGTTCCGTGAGCTTGGCGCTTCCGCCCCGGCCACCGAAGCGCCGGCTCCCGAGGCTCCCGCTTCCGAGGAGAACGCGTGATGAAGCTCGATATCACCACCCTCGACGGCGAGGGCGCCGGGTCGGTCGACCTCAACGAGACCATCTTCGGTCTCGAGCCCCGCGTCGACCTGCTTCAGCGCATGGTGCGCTGGCAGCTCGCCAAGCGTCAGGCCGGAACCCATGCGGTCAAGAACCGTTCGGACGTGAACCGGACCCGCAAGAAGCTCTACAAGCAGAAGGGCACGGGTAACGCCCGTCACGGTGCCGCCTCCGCTCCGCAGTTCCGCGGCGGTGGACGTGCCTTCGGTCCGGTCGTGCGCAGCCATGCTCACGATCTTCCGAAGAAGGTCCGTGCGCTCGCCCTAAAGCACGCGCTCTCGGCCAAGGTGAAGGATTCGACCCTCATCATCGTCGACGACGTGAAGCTGACCGAGGGCAAGACCAAGGCGCTCGTCGAGCGCTTCGAGAAGATGGGCCTGTCGAGCGCACTGATCATCGGCGGTGCCGAGGTGGACGTGAACTTTGCACGCGCCGCCCGCAACATCCCGCAGATCGACGTGCTGCCGATCCAGGGCATCAACGTCTACGACATCCTGCGTCGCGACAAGCTCGTGCTGACGCGCGCAGCGATCGATGCGCTGGAGGCGCGTTTCCAATGAGTGCCGATCCGCGCCACTACGACATCATCGTCTCCCCGGTCATCACCGAGAAGGCGACGAACCTCACCGAGCAGAACAAGGTCGTTTTCCGGGTTGCCCCGAAGGCGACGAAGCCGCAGATCAAGGAAGCGGTCGAGAAGCTGTTCGACGTCAAGGTCACGGGCGTGAACACGCTCGTTACCAAGGGCAAGAAGAAAATTTTCCGCGGGCTTCGCGGACAGCGTTCGGACGTGAAGAAAGCGATCGTGACTCTCGCCGAGGGTGAAACGATCGACGTCACGACCGGCCTCTGAGACAAGTCGGGTTAAGGATTACCACCGATGGCCTTGAAGACATTCAAACCGGTCACGCCGAGCCTTCGCCAGCTCGTGCTCGTCGACCGCCGTGAGCTCTACAAGGGCAAGCCGGTCAAGAAGCTCACCGAGGGCAAGTCGTCGTCCGGCGGCCGCAACAACCTCGGCCGCATCACGGTCCGCTTCCGTGGCGGCGGTCACAAGCGCACGCTTCGCAACGTGGACTTCAAGCGTCGCGAGCAGATGGGCGTGGCCGCCACGGTCGAGCGGATCGAGTACGATCCCAACCGCACCGCGTTCATCGCGCTGATCGCATTCCCCGACGGTACGCAGAGCTACATCCTGGCTCCGCAGCGCCTGTCGCCGGGCGACAAAGTGATCGCGGCCGAGCAGGTCGACATCAAGCCCGGCAATGCCGGTCCGGTCGGCAACATGCCGGTGGGCACGATCGTCCACAACGTCGAGCTCAAGATCGGCAAGGGCGGCGCGATCGCCCGCTCCGCCGGCAACTATGCCCAGATCGTCGGACGCGATCAGGGTTACGTCACGCTCCGCCTGAACTCGGGTGAGCAGCGTCTGGTCCACGGTCAGTGCTTCGCCAGCGTCGGCGCGGTCTCCAACCCGGACCACATGAACATCTCGCTCGGCAAGGCCGGCCGCAATCGCTGGCTCGGCAAGCGCCCGCACGTTCGCGGCGTTGCCATGAACCCGGTCGACCACCCGCACGGCGGCGGCGAGGGACGGACCTCCGGCGGCCGTAACCCGGTCACGCCGTGGGGCGTTCCCACGAAGGGGAAGAAGACCCGCTCGAACAAGCGGACCGACGTCTTCATCCTGTCCAGCCGTCATAACCGTAAGAAGTAACGCCCATGGCACGCTCGCTCTGGAAGGGGCCGTTCATCGACGGCTACCTCCTCAAGAAGGCCGAAGCCGCTCGCGGTTCCAGCCGTAACGAAGTCATCAAGATCTGGAGCCGCCGCTCCACGATCCTGCCGCAGTTCGTCGGGCTCACCTTCGGTGTGCACAACGGACAGAAGCACATCCCGGTCTACGTCTCCGAGGAAATGGTCGGCCACAAGTTCGGTGAGTTCTCGCCGACCCGCACCTTCCACGGTCACGCAGCCGACAAGAAGTCGAAGAGGCGCTGATCATGGGTAAGCCCGCCACTCCCCGCGCGCTCCCCGAGAACGAGGCCCAGGCCGTCGCGCGCATGCTGCGCGTCAGCCCGCAGAAGCTCAATCTCGTCGCGCAGCTCATTCGCGGCAAGAAGGTCGAGTCGGCCCTGGCCGATCTCGAATTCTCCCGCAAGCGGATCGCCCGCGAGGTCAAGAAGTGCCTCGAGAGCGCCATCGCCAATGCCGAGAACAACCATAACCTGGACGTCGACGATCTCGTCGTCTCCCAGGCGTTCGTCGGCAAGGCTCTCGTGCTCAAGCGCTTCCACGCTCGTGCCCGCGGCCGCGGCGCCCGTATCCTGAAGCCCTTCGCGAACCTCACCATCGTGGTGCGCGAAGTCCCGACCGCCGAAGCGGCGTGAGGAGGACCTGATGGGCCAGAAAGTCAATCCGATCGGTCTGCGGCTCGGTATCAACCGGACCTGGGACTCCCGCTGGTTCGCCCAGAAGGGTGAATACGCCAAGCTCATGCACGAGGACGTCGCGATCCGCGCCGCCCTCATGAAGCAGCTCAAGCAGGCTGCCGTCTCGAAGATCGTCATCGAACGACCGCACCGGAAGTGCCGCGTCACCATTCACTCGGGTCGTCCGGGCGTGGTCATCGGCAAGAAGGGCGCGGATATCGAGAAGCTCCGCAAGCTGGTCGGTACCCTGACCAAGGCGGAAGTCACGATCAACATCGTCGAGGTGCGCAAGCCCGAGATCGACGCCACCCTGGTGGCCGACTCGATCGCGCAGCAGCTCGAGCGCCGCGTCGCTTTCCGTCGCGCCATGAAGCGTGCCGTGCAGTCGGCGATGCGTCTCGGTGCCGAGGGCATCCGCATCAACTGCTCGGGCCGTCTCGGCGGCGCCGAGATCGCGCGCCAGGAATGGTACCGCGAGGGTCGCGTGCCGCTGCATACGCTGCGCGCCGACGTCGATTACGGTGTCGCCACCGCTTTCACGACCTACGGGACGTGCGGGATCAAGGTGTGGGTGTTCAAGGGCGAGATCCTCGAGCACGACCCGATGGCACAGGATAAGAAGGCGCAGGAAGAGGGTGGCCGTTCGGGCGGCCGTCGCGAGCGCGATGGTGAGGGTGGCCGCGAGCGCGGCCGGCGCGAGCACGCCTAACGGCGTGCCCGTGACCCCGTCACCCTGAGAAAGGTGTTGAGAGGCTGCCATGTTGCAACCCAAGAAGACCAGGTTCCGTAAGCAGTTCAAGGGTCGCATCCACGGTGCGGCCAAGGGCGGCTTCGACCTCAACTTCGGGACCTTCGGCCTGAAGGCCGTCGAGCCCGAGCGCATCACCGCGCGCCAGATCGAGGCGGCCCGCCGCGCGATCACCCGCGAGATGAAGCGCCAGGGCCGTGTCTGGATCCGGATCTTCCCGGACGTTCCGGTCACGGCAAAGCCCACCGAAGTCCGCATGGGCTCCGGTAAGGGCGCACCCGAGTTCTGGGCTGCCCGCGTGCATCCCGGACGTATCATGTTCGAAGTCGACGGCGTGGCCGAGGATGTCGCGAAGGAGGCCCTGCGCCTCGGCGCGGCCAAACTCCCGATCCGCACGCGCGTCGTTCAGCGCATCGCTGACTGAGGGAGGGGATCATGAAGTCGTCGCAGAGACAGTCGGATCTCGCCGCCCTGTCGCCCGATCAGCTGAACGATGAGCTGCTGAACCTGAAGAAGGAGCAGTTCAACCTGCGCTTCCAGGGCGCCACCGGCCAGCTCGAGAACGTCGCGCGGGTCCGCGAAGTCCGCCGCGATATCGCCCGCGTCCGTACGCTTCAGCGTCAGAAGACGCTGAAGTCCGCGCAGGCCTGAGGAGTACACCATGCCGAAGCGCGTATTGCAGGGCGTCGTCGTCAGCGACAAGGGCGAGAAGACCATCGTCGTGAAGGTGGAGCGCCGCTTCACCCATCCGGTGATGAAGAAGACCGTCCGTCGCTCCAAGAACTACCACGCCCACGACGAAGCCAACGTCGCCAAGGTCGGTCAGACCGTGTCGATCGAGGAGTGCCGCCCGTTTTCCAAGACGAAGACCTGGAAACTGGTCGAGGGTGCGTCCGCCCCGGAAGCGGTGGCCGCCGAAGCCTGACCGTCATGAACGGTCGATGAGGCGGGCGCAGAGTTCTGCGCCCGTTTTTTTGTCCGAATGCCTCTGGCGTCCGGATACGCCCGGCTCTTGGAGCACCGGATCACGGGAGACCCGTGCCCGGCCAACATTGCCGGTTCCGAAGGGGTGTATGCGAGGAAGTTCTTGCGTGCCTCGGCCGACTCGTGTAGTGGCCATGCCTTCGCGACATGTGAGAAGGGTGTTCGCACTCTTCGTACGCGGCGACCGCGCCGGTGTTTCACCACACCGATTGCGCGGTGCTTCATATGAGCCGGGGACATCAGATCCCCATCAGGCGTCGTCCGCCGGACAATACCGTCCGCGTGCGGAAACCCGCCTGAAACAATGGAAAGGTCACTGCCCGTGATCCAGATGCAGACGAATCTGGACGTCGCCGACAACTCTGGTGCGCGCCGCGTGATGTGCATCAAGGTTCTGGGCGGGTCGAAGCGTAAGTACGCCGGTGTCGGCGACATCATCGTGGTCTCCGTCAAGGAAGCGATTCCCCGGGGCCGCGTGAAGAAGGGCGACGTCATGAAGGCGGTCGTCGTTCGCACGGCGAAGGAAGTGAAGCGTCCCGACGGTTCGGTGATCCGCTTCGACAAGAACGCTGCCGTTCTGATCAACAATCAGAAGGAGCCGATCGGCACCCGCATCTTCGGACCGGTTCCGCGCGAGCTGCGCGCCCGCAACCACATGAAGATCATCTCGCTCGCGCCGGAGGTGCTGTAATGGCCGCCAAGGTCAAGAAAGGCGACAAGGTCGTCGTCCTCACCGGTCGCGACAAGGGTCGTTCGGGCGAGGTCATTCAGGTTCTCCCCAAGGAAGACCGTGCTTTCGTGCGCGGTATCAACTTGGTCAAGAAGCACCAGAAGCAGACGCAGAACCAGGAAGGCGGCATCGTCTCCAAGGAAGCTGCGATTCACCTGTCCAACATCGCTGTGGCCGACCCGAAGGACGGTCAGCCCACGCGCGTTGGTTTCCGCATTCTCGACGACGGCCGCAAAGTCCGGTTCGCCAAGCGCTCGGGGGATCTGATCGATGGCTGAGAAGAACGTTGACGGGTACGTCCCGCGCCTGCGCAAGCACTACGACGAAGTGGTGCGCCAGAAGCTGATCGAAGAGTTCGGCTACAAGAACCCGATGCAGGTCCCGGTCATCGAAAAGATCGTGATCAACATGGGCGTCGGTGAGTCGACCGCCGATTCGAAGAAGGCCTCCGTCGCCGCCGGCGACCTGGCCCTCATCGCCGGCCAGAAGCCGGTCATCACCAAGGCCCGCAAGGCCATCGCGACCTTCAAGGTCCGCGAAGGGATGCCGATCGGCTGCAAGGTGACGCTGCGCAAGCAGCGCATGTACGAGTTCATGGATCGCCTGATCACGATCGCGCTCCCGCGCGTCCGCGATTTCCGCGGCCTGAACCCGCGTTCCTTCGATGGCAACGGCAACTATGCCCTGGGCCTGAAGGAGCACCTCGTGTTCCCGGAGATCTCGTACGACAAGGCCGAGGCCACCTGGGGCATGGACATCGTCATCCAGACGACGGCCCGCACCGATGCTGAGGCGCGCGCGCTCCTCACGCAGTTCCGATTCCCGTTCCGGCAGTGAGCCCCCGTTAGGGTCTCAGACGCGGACACCGGAGAGAGAAATGGCAAAGAAAAGTTCGATCGAGAAGAACAAGCACCGCCAGGCGCTGGTGAAGCTCTACGCTCCCAAGCGCAAGGCGCTGCTCGCTACGGCGAACGACGAGTCCCTCGAAATGGAGGAGCGCTTCGAGGCGCGCCTCAAGCTCGCGGAACTCCCCCGCAATTCGTCGTCCACCCGCATCCGCAACCGTTGCGGCATGACTGGCCGTCCGCGCGCCTTCTATCGCAAGATGGGCATCTCGCGCATCGCGCTGCGCGAACTCGGCAACCAGGGTCTGATCCCCGGTCTCGTCAAGTCGAGCTGGTAAGGAGCAACCACCATGGTCAACGATCCCGTGGGTGATATGCTCACCCGCATCCGCAACGGTCAGCAGCGTCGCCGCAACGTCGTTCAGACGCCCGGCTCCCGCCTGCGCGCCAGCGTGCTCGACGTCCTCAAGTCCGAGGGCTACATCCGCGACTACGCGACCACGGATTACGGCAACGGCCGGACCGAGTTCGCGATCGAGCTGAAGTACTACGACGGCCAGCCCGTCATCCGCTCGATCCAGCGCGTGTCGAAGCCCGGCCGCCGCGTCTACTCGTCGGTCGGCGAGCTGCCGCGTGTCGCCGACGGTCTCGGCGTCACCATCGTGTCCACCCCGCAGGGCGTCATGGCCGACCACGAGGCGCGCGAGCGCAACGTCGGCGGCGAAGTGCTCTGCAAGGTGTTCTGATCTCGGACCTGGAGGAATCAAGGCGATGTCTCGCGTAGGCAAGAAGCCCGTTCCCGTCCCGTCCGGTGTGACGGCCACGGTGACCGGTCAAACGGTGAAGATGAAGGGCTCCAAGGGCGAGCTCCAGTACGTCGTTCCCAACGTGGTCGACGTGAAGTTCGAGGACGGCGCCGTCTCGGTGCAGCCCAAGAACCAGACCAAGGAGGCTCGCTCGCTGTGGGGCACCTCCCGGGCCCAAGTTGCGAACCTCGTCGAGGGCGTCTCCAAGGGCTTCGAGAAGAAGCTTGAGATCACCGGCGTGGGTTACCGCGCCGCGATGGCCGGCAAGGCACTGAAGCTCTCGCTCGGCTACAGCCACGACATCGAGTACGAGATCCCGGCCGGGATCACGATCGCGGTGCCGAAGCCCACCGAAATCGTCATCACCGGTATCGACCGGCAGGTGGTCGGCCAGGTGGCCGCCGAGATCCGCGACTATCGCGGCCCGGAGCCCTACAAGGGCAAGGGCGTGAAGTACGCGGGCGAGTTCATCTTCCGCAAGGAAGGCAAGAAGAAGTAAGGGCCGCCGAACATGTCACGCAAAATCGATGCACTCGACCGCCGCAAGGCGCGTGTGCGCCGCGCGCTGCGGGCGGCGGCCAATGGACGGCCCCGGCTCTCGGTGTTCCGTTCCTCCAAGCAGATCTACGTCCAGGTCATCGACGACGCGGCGGGCAAGACCCTCGCCGCGGCCTCGAGCCTCGAGAAGGATCTTCGCAGCGGCCTCAAGACCGGTGCCGACGTGTCGGCCGCCCAGGCTGTCGGCAAGCTCGTCGCCGAGCGCGCCAAGGCTGCTGGCGTCACCCAGGTGATCTTCGATCGCTCGGGCTACCTCTATCACGGGCGCGTCAAGGCGCTCGCCGATGCCGCCCGTGAGGGTGGCCTCGAGTTCTAAGATTGGCGGAGGAGGGCGGTTTGATCCGCCCTCCGTTCCAGACGATTCAAGCGAGCGGGTCCGCCACCCGCGCCAGTGAGATGGACATTCAGTATGGCACGTGAACGTGAAGGCGGGGGCCGCGGCCGCCGCGATGAGCGCGAAGAGCGCGACAGCGAGTTCGTGGACAAGCTTGTCCACATCAACCGCGTCGCCAAGGTGGTGAAGGGCGGCCGTCGCTTCGGCTTCGCAGCCCTCGTCGTCGTCGGCGACCAGAAGGGCCGCGTCGGTTTCGGCCACGGTAAGGCACGCGAAGTGCCTGAGGCGATCCGCAAGGCGACGGAAGCCGCCAAGCGAGGACTCGTCCGTGTGGCGCTTCGCGAGGGCCGTACGCTGCATCACGACGTCTACGGTCGTCACGGCGCTGGCAAGGTCATCCTGCGCGCCGCCCCCCAGGGTACCGGCATCATCGCCGGCGGCCCGATGCGCGCCGTCTTCGAGACGCTCGGCATGCAGGACGTGGTGGCCAAGAGCCTCGGCTCTTCGAACCCCTACAACCTCGTGCGCGCCACCTTCGAGGCGCTCAAGAACGAAGACAGCCCGCGCGCCGTCGCGGCCCGTCGCGGTCTCAAGGTGTCGGCCCTCCAGGCCCGTCGTCGCGATGCCGATCCGTCCGACATGTCCGAAGCAGCTGTGGCGTAAGGGGAGGGTCCGATGGCACAGAAGACACTCCGGGTCGAGCAGATCGGCTCGCCCATCCGCCGCGAGGGTGATCAGCGCGCGACGCTGATCGGCCTGAAGCTGAACAAGCTGCACCGGGTTTCCGAGCTGGAGGATACGCCCTCCGTGCGCGGCATGATCCGCAAGGTGCAGCACCTCGTGCGCGTCGTCAGCGACGCGGCCTGAGGGAGGGCATCATGAAACTCAACGAACTCCGCGACAACGACGGCGCCACCAAGAACCGGATGCGCGTCGGTCGGGGCATCGGCTCCGGCAAGGGCAAAACCGCGGGACGCGGCGTGAAGGGTCAGAAGGCCCGCACCGGCGTCTCCATCAAGGGCTTCGAGGGCGGTCAGATGCCGCTGCATCGTCGCCTTCCGAAGCGCGGCTTCAACAACCTGTACTCCACTGACCTGAACGAGGTGAACCTCGGTCGCGTCCAGCAGGCTGTCGACGCCGGCCGCATCGAGGCGGGCGCCACCGTGACCGTCGACACCCTGATCGCCGCCGGCATCTGCGCCCGCGCCCGTGACGGCGTGAAGCTCCTCGGCGTCGGCGAGCTCACCGCGAAGCTGACCTTCGAGGTCACCCGCGCGTCGAAGTCGGCGATCGAGGGTGTCGAGAAGGCCGGCGGCACGGTCACCGTGACCTACGGTGACGGCGTCTCGACCCGCGGCAAGCCTGCCCGCGTGGTTGCGTAGCCCCGCGTCTGACTTTAAGTCGAAGCTCTGAGCGGCGGCCCGTGCGACCTCGCGCGCGGCCGCCGTTCCCGTTTTTTCAAGGAGCGTGATCGTCTCTCCCGAGACGATGATCCGCTCCCGTCAGTATCGATTTCAGGAACCGGTGCCATGGCCTCAGCCGCCGAGCAGCTTGCCGCGAACCTCAATTTCGGGGCCATCGCGAAGGCCGACGAGCTCAAGAAGCGCATCTGGTTCACGCTGGGTGCGCTCATCGTGTTCCGCCTGGGCACGTACATCCCGATTCCCGGCATCGACCCGGATCAGTTCGCGCGGAACTTCCAGCAACAGGCGGGCGGCGTGCTCGGCCTGTTCAACATGTTCTCCGGCGGCGCCGTCGAGCGCATGGCGATCTTCGCGCTGAACATCATGCCGTACATCTCGGCCTCCATCATCATCCAGCTGCTCACCTCGGTGATCCCGAGCCTCGAAGCGCTGAAGAAGGAGGGTGAGTCCGGCCGTAAGGTCATCAACCAGTACACCCGCTATCTGACGGTGGTGCTCGCCCTGGTCCAGAGCTGGGGCATCGCCTTCGGCCTCCAGAGTTCGAGCGCGGCCATCGAGCCCGGTCCGTTCTTCATCCTCTCCACGGTCATCACGCTGACCGGCGGCACCCTGTTCCTGATGTGGATCGGTGAGCAGATCACCTCGCGCGGTATCGGCAACGGCTCTTCGCTGATCATCTTCGCGGGCATCGTCGCCCACCTCCCGGTGGCCATCGTCGGCGCCCTGGAACTCAGCCGGACCGGCGCGCTCTCGTCGGCCGTCATCCTCGGCATGGGTGTGGCCGCCATCGCGCTGGTCTACTTCATCGTGTTCATGGAGCGCGCTCAGCGCCGCCTCCTGATCAACTACCCAAAGCGTCAGGTCGGCAACCGCATGTACGAGGGCCAGACCTCGTTCCTGCCCCTCAAGCTCAACACCGCCGGTGTGATCCCACCGATCTTCGCCTCCTCGCTGCTGCTCCTGCCCGCTACCGTCGCCAGCTTCTCGGCCAATAACGGCGGCACCGGCATCCTCGCGACGATCACCACGTATATCGGCCACGGGCGGCCGCTCTACATGGTGCTCTACGCGGCCCTGATCATCTTCTTCGCGTTCTTCTACACCGCCGTGGTGTTCAATCCGCAGGAAACGGCGGACAACCTGAAGAAGCATGGCGGCTTCATCCCGGGCATTCGGCCCGGTGAGCGTACCGCGACCTTCATCGACAAGGTGCTGACGCGCATCACCCTGATCGGTGCGCTGTACCTGACCTTCGTCTGCCTGGTCCCCGAGATCCTAGCGTCGTATTCCTCGGCCAGCATCGGATTCGGCGGCACCTCGCTCCTCATCGTCGTCTCCGTGACGATGGACACGGTGGCGCAGATCCACGGGCACCTGATGGCGCACCAGTACGAGGGCCTCGTGAAGAAGGCCAAGCTGCGCGGGGCGACCCGGCGTCGTTGAGCGTGCCCAACGACCGGTCACTCACCGGTCGTCGCTTTTGTCGGACACTTGTGGACCCCCGCGTCGCGCGGAAGCTGCGGGGCATCCCAGAACTTCAGACCTGAGGAAACGACACCATGCGCATCATCCTGCTTGGGCCCCCCGGTGCGGGGAAGGGGACGCAGTCCGAGCGGATCGTGGCACGCTATGGCATCCCGCAGCTGTCGACGGGCGACATGCTGCGCTCCGCCGTTTCCGCCGGCACGCCGGTGGGCCTGGAGGCGAAGGCGGTCATGGAGTCGGGCGGCCTCGTCTCGGACGCCATCGTGGTCGGTATCGTCGCCGACCGGATCGAGGAGGCCGATGCCAAGGCGGGCTTCATCCTCGACGGCTTCCCCCGCACCGTCGAACAGGCGAAGGCCCTCGATGCCATGCTGGCGCAGAAGGGCATCGCCCTCGACGCCGTGGTGGAGTTCGTGGTCGACGAGAATGCCCTGGTCGGTCGCATCGCCAAGCGTGCGGAGGAGACGGCGGCCCGTGGCCAGCCCGTACGCAAGGACGATACGCCCGAGGTCTTCAAGACGCGCCTCGAAGCCTACCGGAAGCAGACCGCGCCGCTGTCCGACTACTATGCCGGCACCGGCCTCCTGCAGAAGATCGACGGTATGAAGCCGGTGGAGTCGGTGACGGGTGACCTCACCGACATCCTCGAGCGCTACGCGGCGACGTCCGCCTCCTAGCTGCGGCACACCGGCCGTTACGGCCGCATCGTCGCGACTTGGCATTGACAGTTCGGCCGGCCCGCGCTAGTGGGCCGGTCTTCGTTCAGGGAAATGGGTCCGGATCGCCTCTCAGGAGGCCGGTGCGGGCCGATTTGTCGTTTTGGACGGCGCGCAGGGGCCGGTCTCCACCGGACGCGCGTCACACCCCGGCACCGATGGATTTCGGCGCCCCATGGAGAGACACCTTGGCTCGTATCGCTGGCGTTAACATCCCGACAAACAAGCGCGTCGTCATCGCGCTTCAGTACATCCACGGCATCGGCCCCAAGAAGGCCGAAGAGATCACCGGCAAGGTCGGCATCCCGGCCGAGCGCCGCGTGAACCAGCTGACCGACGCCGAAGTGCTGTCGATCCGCGAGACCATCGACCTCGACTACCTCGTCGAGGGCGATCTGCGCCGCGAAGTCTCGATGAACATCAAGCGCCTGATGGATCTCGGCTGCTACCGTGGCCTGCGCCACCGCCGCAACCTGCCCGTCCGCGGCCAGCGCACGCACACCAACGCGCGCACCCGCAAGGGCAAGTCCAAGCCGATCGCCGGCAAGAAGAAGTAATTTTTTGGCATTGGGAGGCCGAGCGGTGCTCGGCCTCCTCACGTCGCGTCGGGTGTTCCGCAGTCGGGAGCCCGTTTGGCGGCTCGGTCATCGCGGATCGCGCCGCCATCACCGCAGAAACATCCCGAGCGCCTGGAATGACGGGCGCGCTTGAAGGACGAGAGAGTACAGATGGCCAAGGAAGCAACCCGCGTTCGTCGCCGCGAACGCAAGAATATCGTCTCGGGCGTTGCGCACGTGAACGCCTCGTTCAACAACACGATGGTCACCATCACCGACGCGCAGGGCAACACGATCTCCTGGTCGTCGGCCGGCGCCATGGGCTTCAAGGGCTCGCGCAAGTCGACCCCCTACGCCGCCCAGGTCGCCGCCGAGGACGCTGCCCGCAAGGCCGCCGAGCATGGCATGCGTACCCTCGAGGTCGAGGTCTCGGGTCCGGGTTCGGGTCGTGAGTCCGCGCTGCGCGCCCTGCAGGCCGCTGGCTTCACCGTGACGTCGATCCGCGACGTGACGTCGATCCCGCATAACGGCTGCCGTCCGCGCAAGCGTCGTCGCGTCTGAGCGGACGCCTTCGCGAACCCTTGGGGCCTGTCACGGAGACGCGCGTGTCGAATGCTCAGAATCCGCTTGCCGGTGTGCTGCGGTGGAGCTTGGGTGATCTGACGATCACGGTGATGAACGACGGCTACCTGCAAGGGTCGCTGGATCTCGTCACCGGGATCGCGCGTGCGGAGGCCGGCGCCCTTCAGGCCGCCGGCTTTCGCGCGCAGGATCCCCGCATCACGCTGAATGCGTTCCTGATCACCGGTCCGGGGCGAAAGCCGATCCTGATCGATAGCGGGATGGGCAGCTTCGGTGGCCCGTCCCTCGGCCGCGTTCCGGCCGCCCTCGCGGCGGCCGGCGTGGCACCGGACTCCATCGAGACGGTCCTGCTCACGCACCTGCACCCAGACCATGCCGGCGGTCTGATCGCGGGTGAGGGCGTGGCCCGGTTTCCGAACGCCGAACTCGTGATGCATGCCAACGAGGCCGCCCATTGGCTCGACGACGGCGCGCTCTCGCGGGCTCCCGACGATGCCAAGCCCTATTTCGAGATGGCCCGCCAAGCCACGGCTCCCTATGGCGGGCGCCTGCGCACCATCACCGGCGGCACCGTGGCACCGGGCATCGAGGCGGTTCCGCTGCCCGGCCACACGCCCGGGCATACCGGTTACCGGATCACGTCAGGCGACGCGTCGCTTTTGATGTGGGCGGACGTCGTTCATCTGCCGGCGATCCAGTTCAAGCAGCCGGAAGCCGGTATGGTGTTCGACACCGACGGCGACCAGGCACGAGCCGTGCGTCGCCGCATGCTCGACATGGTGGCGAACGACCGCACCTTCGTGGCGGGCGCGCACCTGGAATTTCCCGCCCTGGGCTACGTCGCCCGGGACGGTGCCGCCTATAGTTTCGTTCCGGAACTCTGGGTCGCGGCACAGTAACCGTCCGTCTTCAGCGGACGCATCCGTTCTGAGCCCGTTCGACGCCGAAGGCGCGGTGTCGACGGGCGATTGCGTGGACCACCCTCGTGGCCCGCGCCGATCTTGCGAGAGGTAGCATCGTGGTCATTCAGAAGAACTGGCAAGAGCTCATCAAGCCGAACAAGCTCCAGGTCTCGACCGGGCACGACCCCAAGCGGGTCGCCACCGTCGTCGCCGAGCCCCTCGAGCGCGGCTTCGGCACCACCCTCGGCAACTCGCTCCGCCGGGTGCTGCTGTCCTCGCTCCAGGGCGCGGCCGTGACCTCGGTGCAGATCGACGGCGTGCTGCATGAATTCTCGTCGATTCCGGGCGTGCGCGAGGACGTCACCGACATCGTCCTCAACATCAAGACCATCGCCATCCGGTCGCAGACCGAGGCCCCCAAGCGCCTGACCCTGCGCAAGACCGGCCCCGGCCTCGTCACCGCCGGCGACATCGGCACGGTGGGCGACGTCCAGATCCTGAACCCCGACCTCGTCATCTGCACGCTGGATGACGGCGCGGAGATCCGCATGGAGTTCACGGTCGCCACCGGCAAGGGCTACGTCCCGGCCGAGCGCAACCGTCCCGAGGACGCGCCGATTGGCCTGATCCCGGTGGACGCCCTGTTCTCGCCCGTCACCAAGGTGTCCTACCGCATCGAGACCACCCGCGAGGGCCAGGATCTCGACAAGGACAAGCTGACGATGACAATCGAGACCAACGGCGCCGTGTCGCCGGAGGATGCGCTGGCCTATGCCGCGCGCATCATCCAGGACCAGCTCCAGGTGTTCGTGAACTTCGAGGAGCCCCGCAAGGAGGAGGCGCAGCCGCTCGCGCCGCAGCTCCCCTTCAACCCGGCCCTGCTCAAGAAGGTGGACGAGCTCGAACTCTCCGTGCGTTCGGCTAACTGCCTGAAGAACGACAACATCGTCTACATCGGCGACCTCATCCAGAAGTCCGAGGGCGAGATGCTGCGCACCCCGAACTTCGGTCGCAAGTCGCTCAACGAGATCAAGGAAGTGCTGGCCGCGATGGGCCTGCATCTCGGCATGGACATCCCCGGCTGGCCGCCGGAGAACATCGAAGACCTCGCCAAGCGCTTCGAAGAGCACTACTGAGGCGAGCCGCCTCGGGCTGAACCTGGCGGCGCAGCTCGGCGCCGCCGGTTTGGCCGAGACATTCGGGTTCGTCTCAAACGCACTCGAAAAAGAATCCCGCCGCGGGGTTATGCGGAATGAACAGCCTTTCGAGGCGCTTGGCCGTACCGTGGCACGGCGGCCATCAACCAAGGACCAGCCATCATGCGTCATGGATTTCGCGGTCGTCGTTTCAACCGCACCACCGAGCACCGCAAGGCGATGTTCGCCAACATGTCGGCCGCGCTGATCAAGCACGAGCAGATCGTCACCACTCTGCCGAAGGCCAAGGACCTGCGTCCGGTCATCGAGAAGCTGATCACGCTCGGCAAGACCGACAGCCTGCACGCCCGTCGCCTCGCCATGTCGCAGATCCGCGACGAGGCCATGGTCCGCAAGCTCTTCGCGGTGATCGGCCCGCGCTACGACACCCGTCCGGGCGGCTACTGCCGCATCATGAAGGCCGGCTTCCGCTACGGCGACAACGCCCCGCTCGCCGTCATCGAGTTCGTCGACCGTGACGTCGACGCGCGCGGCAAGGATTCCGGCCCCGTGCTCGTGGACGACGCCGCGTAAGTCACGGGTCCAACCCAATCAAAGACGAGAAAGGCGGCCTTCGGGCCGCCTTTTTTTATGCTTCGGACCCGGCGTCGTCGTTCGAGGCCGGACGCCGACCGCTCACGCGGCCCGGTCGAGAAGGCGCGAGACCTCGGCGGCGAGATCCACGGACTCGAACGGCTTGCGCAGGACCGGCAGGTCGGAGGGGATGGGAATCGCCTCGGCATGCCCAGTGACGATGAGTACCGGGATCTTGGCCCAGCGCTCACGCATGATCTGCGCGAGTTCGACGCCCGTCATGCCCGGCATGGCGAGGTCGGCGACCACGAGATCGTAGGCGCTCCGCTCCAGGAGGGCGAGCGCCGTCGAGCCGTCGCCGGCCTCGCTTTCCTCGTAGCCGAAGCTCGCCAGGAAGGAGGCGGTCACGTGCCGGACCTCTGGGTCGTCGTCCACGACGAGGATCCGGGCGGGGCGGGCAGGGAGTGCCGCACTCACCGGTTCGGTGACCTCGGCCGGAATGGCAGCTTCGGCGCGGGGCAGCACCAGTTCCACGCGGGTGCCGGTCCCGAGCGCGCTCTCGATGTGCAGGCGACCGGCGGATTGCTGGGCGAGGCCGAACACCATGGCGAGCCCGAGACCGGTACCCTGTCCCACGGACTTCGTGGTGAAGAACGGCTCGCAGACCCGGGCCAGGATTTCGGGCGCGATCCCGCTGCCGGTATCCGCGACCTCGACGCTGAGATAGGGGCCGGGCTCCAGATCGGGATCGTCGGCGATGGTCAGCGCGCGGGTGCTGACGACGATCCGCCCCCCCTCCGGCATCGCGTCGCGGGCGTTGATGCACAGGTTGAGGATCGCAAGTTCCAGCTGGTCCGGATCGACGCTGGCCGCCGGCCCCTCCAGGGCGAGACGGGTCTCGACAGTGACGAGGCCGCCAAGGCTTCCGCCGAGGAGGTCGTGCATCCCCTCGATCAGTCCGTTCACATCGACCGACCTTGGGCGAAGGTCGCGGGCATGGCTGAAGCTGAGGAGGCGGCGCGTGAGCGTGGCACCGCGTTGCGCCGCCTGGATCGCGTTGCCGACGAGGCGCTGGACGCGGGGCTGATCGGCGATCTTCGGGCCCGCGAGTTCGAGGCTTCCCAGGATGGCCGTCAGCAGGTTGTTGAAGTCGTGCGCGATGCCGCCGGCCAGGGTGCCCAGCGCCTGCATCTTGTCGGACTGGCGCAGGCGCGCCTCCAGGGACTTCTGCTCGGTCACGTCCCGCTCGATGGTGGCGAGGTGGGTGACGGAACCGGAGGCATCCCGGATTGGGACGCGGGTCACGTGGCGCCAGCGCTCGGCCCCGGCCGTCCCGTCGGCGACCAGGGTCTCGGCGACGTCCCCCACCGCGACCGCCTCGGCATCGACGATCGTGGAAGTCCCGTCGCCGGAGATCTTACCTTCGGTATGTCCGAGGCAATCGGCGACGGAGCGCCCGAGGCTGGCCGCCTTGTGGGCGTTCAGACGGACGAAACGACCGGCCGCATCCTTGAACGAGATCGCGTCCTCGGCATTGTCGAGGAGTCCGCGCAGCAGGGCACGCTCGGTGGCCAGGTCCCGCCCGAGGCGGTGGCGCTCGAAGGCCTGTCGCACGGTGTTGCGCAGCAGGTTCGCATCCCAGGGCTTGGTGGCGTATCCGGTGATACCCCCCTGGTTCAGGGCCGCGATCACCGCGCTCATATCGGCGTAACCGGTCAGCAGGATGGCCTGGGCGTCGTGAAATTTGCGCGCTTCGGCCAGCATGGCGTCCCCGGTCAGGCCGGGCATGCGCTGGTCGGAGAGGATCACGGCGATCTCGGGCGTGTCCGCCAGGATCTTCAGCGCCTCCGCGGGCTTCGTCGTGGTGAGGACGCGGTACTCGTCCTCGAACAGATCTTCGAGGGCGATCAGGATATCCGGCTCGTCGTCGACGGCCAGGATCGTACCTACTGACATGCTCAGTCCGTCTGCCGTGGGATACCGATCACGAAGCAGGCTCCGCCACCGGGAGCGGCCTCGACGCCGAGCGAGCCGCTATGCGCTTGTACCACGCTGTACGCAATCGCGAGGCCGAGCCCCGTACCGGACCCAACGGGCTTCGTCGTGAAGAACGGCTCGAAGATCTTCTCGCGCAGGGCTTCCGGGATACCGGGTCCCGTATCGCTGATGCGGATGAGATCGGCCTCCGGCGTGAGCCGCGTCTCGATCGTGATGGTGCCGCCGTCCGGCATGGCATCGGCCGCGTTCCCCAGGATGTTCATCACCACCTGATTGAGCAGGGCCGGGGTGCAGTGGATCTCCGGCCTGCCCGCGAAGTCGCGCACCACCGCGATCCGGTCGCCGAGCTTGTGCTGGATCAGGGCGAGCACGGTCTCGATCGCCTCCGGCACGTGCACGCGGGTCCGCTCGCCCTCGTCGAGGCGGGAGAACTTGCGCAGGTTGAGCACGAGGTCCTGGATGCGGGTCAGGCCCATCCGCATGGCGCCGACGCGGTCGCCGCATTTGCCGAGGCGGCGCGGATTGTCCGGGGAGTCCGGCTCGGCGACCACCTCCCCCAGGACGCGCTCCACCGTGCCCTGGTGCGCCAGGATGAAGGCCAGCGGGTTGTTGATCTCGTGGGCGATGCCGGCCACGAGTTCGCCGAGAGACGCCATCTTGGCGGCCTGGACGAGCTTGGCCTGTGCGTCGGTGAGCTTGCGGTTGGCGGTGGCCAGATCCGCGTTCGCCTGTTCGAGGGCTCCGGCCAGGGCCGCGCGGGCCTCGGCGGCCTCCGCCTCGGCGCGGGCCCGCTCCAGGGCGCGCTCGCGCTCGCCGAACTCGCTGGCGATGCGGCGATTGTCCTCCTCCAGCAGCTTGCGGCGCACGAGGCTGCGCACCCGCAGGACGAGTACCTCGCCATCCGACTTCGAAACGACGTCGTCGGCGCCGGCCGCGAAGGCCGCCACCAGGAAATCCTTGGTGGGCATCGTTCCGGCGATACCCACGACCTGGAAGGTGGGCGCGCCGGATTCCCGACCCGCCAGCGCGGCGCGGCGGCCGTCGCTGATCGCCCGGCACAGGGCGAGCCCGTCATAGGTCGCCCCCAGGAGGTCGATGGTCACGCAGTCGAACGCCGCGCCCGCTGCATCGAGGGCGGCCAGCGCCGTGGCGTGGCCATCCGCGGTGGCGACCTCGTGTCCCTCATGCGCCAGGAGGCCGGCGAGGAAGGTGCGGTAGGTGGCGCTGCCGTCGATCACCAGGACGCGCCCGCGCCGGAAGGCGGAAACGCCGGGGCCGTCGGGGCCACCCGTGCGCTCGCGCAGGAGGGCGCGGATGCGCAGGACGAGGAGGTCCCGGTCGGCGGATTTCGCCACGTAGGCGTCGGCCCCGCTCTCCAGGCCCTGGCGCTCGCCATCGCGGGCTCCGGTGAGCATCAGGAGGGGCAGGGCCCGGGTGCGCAGGGAGAGCCGGAGCTGGCGCGCGAACTCGTCGCCGTTCATGCCGGGCAGGTGGTGGTCGGCGACGACGAGGTCGGGCAGGCGGGTGTTCAGGTGGTCGAGGGCCGCCTCCGCCGTGGCGCAGCGCTCCACCGCGAACCCGCGCGATTCGAGGAGCAGGCGCAGTTCGAGGGCCTGGGTTTCCGAATCCTCGACGAGGAGCAGGCGTGGCGGGGGCTCGGTTGGAGTCCGGGTTATGGGGGGCTCGGCGGAGGGCTCGCTCACGGGGCCTCCTCCGCGAGGCGGCCCAGGTGGGCGGGGATGCGGTCCAGGGGCAGCACGCTGCCGGCGGCGGACAGCCGGATCGCGGCCGCCGGCATGCCGAAGACCACGGCGGTGCTCTCGTCCTCGGCGATCGTCAGGCCCCCGGCCCGGCGCATGTCGAGGAGGCCGGTCGCTCCGTCCTCGCCCATCCCGGTCAGGAGCACGCCGATGCCGCGCGGGCCTGCGTGGCGGGCGACGGAGCGGAACAGGGCCGTGGCGGCCGGCCGCTGCCCGCCGACCGGGGCCGCATCGGTCAGGCGCAGGTGCCCGCCCGGTCCGAGTTCGAGGTGCCTGTCCCCCGGTGCCACGTAGGCATGGCCCGGCTCGGCCCGCTCGCCGTCCCGGGCCACGGTGACGGTGAGGCCGACGACGCCGTTCAGCCAGGCGGCGAAGC
Source organism: Methylobacterium sp. FF17 (assembly GCF_025813715.1). Classification (NCBI taxonomy): domain Bacteria; kingdom Pseudomonadati; phylum Pseudomonadota; class Alphaproteobacteria; order Hyphomicrobiales; family Methylobacteriaceae; genus Methylobacterium; species Methylobacterium flocculans. The sequence continues at coordinate 5,608,587 of NZ_CP107532.1, read as the reverse complement.
CCTCCATGAAGGCAGCGCCCATGTGCTGGACGACGAGGACGGGCAGGGGATAATTCGCGGGCAGGCCACCGATGACCCGGGCGAGGGCGGGGGGCCCGCCGGTGGAGGCCGCGATGGCCAGGATGCTGGCGGTCTCGGGCACCCGGAGGGTCGCCGAGAGCGGCGCCGGGACGGCCCCGACCCGACCCGCCCATTCCGAGCCGATCGGCCTGCGGCGGATCACGGGCACGGCCGCCATGATGCGCAGCTGCGTGCAGATCTCGGTCGCCACCGCATCGTAGCCCGCATGCGTGGTGGCAACGGGCTTCTCGACCACCGAGAGGGCCCCCGCCCGCAGGGCGTTCATGGAGATCCGCAGCGAGGAATCCTCGATCGCGTCGGCGATGACCACGATCGGTGTGGGGCGTTCCGCCATGATGCGCCGGGTCGTCTCCAGCCCGTCGATGCCGGGAAGCCGGATATCCATCGAGACGACGTCCGGGCGGGCCGTGCCGATGGTCGCCAGAGCCTCCTCGCCGGAGGCCACGGCCGCCACCACCTCCAGGCGCGGATCGCGCCCGACGATGTGGATGAGGAGCTGGCGCACCACGAGGGAATCCTCGACCAGCATCACGCGCACCCGCGCGGGCGCCCCGGTTCCGCTCACAGCAATTGCCCGATCGTGTCGAGGAGTTGGCGCTGGTCGAAGCTCTGCTTCGTGAGATAGGCGTCGGCGCCGAGATCGAGGCCGCGCGCCACGTCCTCGGCGTCGCCCCGCGAGGTCATCAGGATAATGGGCAGGCGGGCGAAGGCGGTGTCGGCGCGCAGGGCCTTCACGAGGCCGAAGCCGTCGAGGCGCGGCATCTCCACGTCGGCCACCACGAGATCCACGGGCTCGATGCCCGCGCGCAGGCGGTCGAGCGCGTCCTGACCATCGACGCAGACGACGACGCGGTACCCGGCCGCTTCCAAGATGCCCTTCTCCAAGGTGCGCGTCGTGATCGAATCGTCCACGACGAGGATCGTCGAACGTGGCGCCTGCACGATCGTTCCGCGCGTTAAAGTAGATTGTGGCGCCGCACCATTCCCGGAATCCGCGGCGCGCGCCGCGAGCCCCTCAGCGTCGAGGACGAGGGCCGGTCGGTCGCCCGGGAGGATCACGGTCCCGGAGATCAGGCGCGCATCGGCGCCGATCGGAGGCGCCGGCAGCACCCGCAGGGTACGCACGTCCGCGAGCGCATCGACGGCCAGCACGCAGCGCCGCCCGGCGGTACGCAGTAGGATCGCGGGACGCGTCTCACCCGTGCGTGGTCCCTCGGTGGCCGCGCCGAGGAGACTTGCGAGGTCGAGAACCGGAATGGTTGCGGCAACGCCGTCGATCTCCACCCGCGTGACGGTGCGCCCCATGGCCGATCCGAGGTCCGCTTCGCCCAGCCGCATCAGGCGCTCGGCCGACGTGCTCGGCAGGGCGTAGGTGACACCGCCCGCCTCCACCAGCAGCATCGCTCGGCGCGCGGCCGAAAGCGGCAGACTCATGACGAGTTCGGTGCCGAAGGGCGCGCGCGGCGCGAGCCGGACCGTGCCACCGAGGCGGCGCGCGGCGTCGGCCGCCACCGAGAGGCCGATGCCGCGGCCCGAGAGGGTGTCGACGGCGGCGGCGGTGGAGAATCCGGGTTCGAGCACGAGGGCCAGCAGGGCCTCGGGGCCCGGCTCAGCCCCTGGCGCGAGCAGGCCACGACGGCGCGCGGTCTCGGCGATGGCGGCGAGATCCGGTCCGCGCCCGTCATCCCCGATACGGATGACGAGCCGACCGCCCTGAACGGACACGTCGAGGCCGATGGCGAGTGCAGGCGCCTTGCCCTGACGCTCGCGCGCCTCGGGCGGTTCGGCCCCGTGGCTGAGGGCATTGCGCAGGGCGTGCAGCACGGGATCCTTCAGGACCTGGAGCATCCCCCGGTCGACGGGAAGTTCCAGGCCCCGCACCGCGACCTCGATCTCGCGTCCCGCCTCGCGGGCATGCTCGCGCAGCGCCCGGGGGAAACCGCCGAAGGCCGTCTCGGCGGGCACCAGGGCCAGACGCTCGGCCTCGCCCGAGACCCGCGCCATCGCCCCCTCCACGGAGGCGCCCAGGGCGCCGCGCATCCGCGACACCTCGGCGGCGTCGCGGGAGAGCCCCGTGAGGCCCAACTCCAGGGTGCGCCAGTCGGCTTCCGCCCGGGTCTCGCCCGCCGCGCCGGCCCTCGACGCGTCCGCGAGGCGCAGGCGCTCGACGAGGCGGGCGAGTTCGGCGGCCCGGCGGGCGAGGCGGGTCAGACCGTCGGCCACGAGAGCCTCGCCGCCGAGGGCGCTCGCCAGGTCGTGCGTGGCGCGCGTCAGCGCCTCGATCGCATCCGCCGGGATGCGCAGCAGCGCCTGCTGGCCCTCGGCCAGGGCGTCCGCCGGCACATTCTTGGCGACCGGCACGACCGGCGGGGCGGCGGGGGGAGGGGCTGGAGGAGGAGGTGCCGGGGGCTCCGGCGGGGCGGCGGCCGGGTCGAGGGCCCGATCGAGGGCCGCGAGGGCGTCGCCCGGCATGTCGGGTCCGGCACCTTCGGTCAGCCCGGCGACATAGGCTTCGATCCGATCGAGGGCGAGGTGGACGGCGGCGGCATCGTCCCGCGACAGGCCGCCATCCTGCGCCGAGACGCGTTCGAACAAGGCCTCCAGGCGATGCGCGACGGCCTCCACCGCCGGCAGGTCGACGGCCCGGGACGCCCCCTTCAGACTGTGCGCCCGCCGGAAGACGTCGTTCCAGTCCGGACCGGATTCGGCGCCGCCGCCGGCCAGGGCCGTGCGGATCGCGTCGATGTGCTCGCGGTGCTCGACCTCGAAGGCCGCGAGAAGGAGTTGGCGGATGTCCATTCGGTGCTCAGGACCGACAGGGACTTGGGGCGGGCTCGCGGCCTTCGCGGATGTCCGCAAACCCTTGGTTGACCATCATCGTCCCTCGCATCTCGAGCGCCTCGGACCGGCGGAACCGGAGTCTCAGTGCCGGTAGCGCTCGGCCAGGGCCATCAGGGCCTGGGCGAGTTCGGTGAGGTTGGCCGAGGCCGCCTCGACCTCGCGGGTGCCGGCCGCCGTCTGCTGGCTCGCCTGCCGGATGTTCTGCAGGGCGCCCATCACCTGCTCGATGCCGAGTTGCTGCTGGTTCGTCGAGGCGACGATCTGCTGGAAGGTCTGCACGCTCTCCTCGACCCGGGCGGTGATCTCCTCGATCGTCCGCTGGGTCGTGTCGGAGCGGGCCTTGCCGGTGGCGGCGCGCTTGACCGCCTCCTCGGTGAGCATGACGGACGTGTTGATGCCGCGCTGGATCTCGCCGAGGATGGTGCGGACCTGCCCCGTCGCGGCCTTGGCCTGGTCGGCCAGCAGCTTCATCTCGGAGGCGACCACCGCGAAGCTGCGCCCGCTCTCGCCCGCCGCCGCCGCCTCGATGGCGGCGTTCAGGGCGAGGAGGTGCGTGCGCTCCGAGATGTCGTTGACGGTGCTGATGATGTCGCCGATGGCCTGCGTCTTCTCCGACAGGGCGACGATGTTGCCGGCCACCGCCTCCGCCTGCTCGCGGATCGCGTCCATGGCACGCGCCGTGTCGGCCACGGCGCGCAGTCCGGCGCGGGAGGTCTGGGCCGTGGACTGCGCCGTGGCGATCACCTCGCCGGCCCGCTTGCCGATCTGCGCGCCGGAATGCGTGATCTCGTCCACCGTGGCCGCCGTCTCCTGCACGGCCGCGAACTGCTCCTCGACGCTGGCCGCCTGTTCCTGGGCGGAGGCGCGGATCTCGGCCGCCGCCGCGTTGAGGTCGGCCGTCGCCGCCCGGTTGGTGCGGGCGAGGTCGGCCAGACCCGCCACCATCCGGTTGAGCGTGCGCCCGAGCCGGCCGATCTCGTCCTTGCCGCGCGCCGCGAGGTTCCCGGAGAGGTCGCCCTCGCCGACCCGCTCCACGAAGGCCATGACCTCCTCCAGGGGCCGCACCACGGCCCGGCTGATCAGGATGGTGATGAGGATGCTGAGGAGAATGCAGGCCGCGAGCGTCATGAGGATGGAGAGCCGGCTGCGCTCGTAGAGGTCGGCGACGCTGCGCTGCCCGGCCGCGATACCCTCGTCGAGGGCGCCGCGCGTGCGCTCGATATCGTTGAGGAACAGGTCCTGGTTGCGGTTCAGGGCCTCGTTGCGCGCCTCGACGCCGTCGACGTCCTTGGCCGCGATGGCGGCGAACTGCGCCTCGCTCGCGGTGCGCAGTTCCCGGAACTCGGCCATCGCCTCGATCGCGATGGCGTTGAGCTTGCGCCAGGTGAGGCCGCGCTCCTCCGAGATCGAACGGGCGCGATAGCCCTCCGTGGCGCGGACGAGTTCGGCCAGGATCGCGTCGGCTTCCGTGGCGGTCCGGCGCCAGGCTCCGGACACGTCCTCCCGCTCGGGGCCGCCGCGGGCCCGCATCAGCAGGGCGATGATCGCGTTTCGGCGTTGCAGGCCCATGTCGCGGGCCTTGTTGGCGAGATCGTCGAGTTGCCGCGCCACCGTGAGGTCGCGTGCCACGATGGAATCGGTGGTCTCGCGCACCGTGGCGATCTGGCCGAGGGCGTAGAGACCCAGGGCCACCACGACCACGGTGATGGCGACGAAGCCGAGGAGGATGCGTTTTCCGATCGAGAACGACACTGCTGGCTCAAGGCTCCGCAATCCAGCCGGTCCCGAGGGCGCCGTGCGCCCCGAACTCCGGCATCAGGACAGGTATCGCCGCATCAGGCGCGGCAGGTCGATGGCGACGAACCCGGATTCGGCTCCAGGTCCGGCACCGGGCGGGGCATAGCCCGAAACCGCCTCGGCGCTCAAACCCGCCTCGGCATAGGCGGTATCCAGTGCCGCGTCCGGGATCTCCGCGACGCCGAGGACCCGGTCCACGGCCAGCGCCACCGGTGCCGCGCCGCCGCGCACCAGCACCACGTGCGCCGCCTCGCCGGCCGGATCCGCCGGACGGCCCAGCGCGCGGGCCAGGGCGAGCAGGCTGACCACGCGCCCGGCCAGGGCGATGAGGCCGAGCACGGCTGGCCCCGCTTCCGGCAGGGGTGTCACCGGCCGCATCGGCAGGACCTGCGCCACCTGCGCCAGGGGAAGGCCGAAGCGGTCGCCCCCGCAGGCGCAGACGAGATAGCTCCGCGTCGCCGTGGCCTCCGCCGCCGCGCGCCCGCGGCGGGCGAGGGCGCGCGAGCGCTCCTCCAGCAAGCCCAGTGTGCGCTCCTGTGTCGGCACGCGCGGGTGCGGGGCCGCCCAGGCCTCGCCACGGGTCTGGGTCACGGACCATCTCCTGTCAGCCCGGCGCGGGCGAGGGCGGCGCTGCGCGCGAGTTCCCGTGGGCCCAGCCCGTCGCCCTCGGCCACCACCGCGCCGGCCGGAAGGGCTTGGGCAAGGCGGATCGCGTTGTCCAGGGCGCGCGCGGCTTCCCCGTTCCGGCCGAGGCCGAGCAGGAGCAGGCCGAGCTGGTAATGCGCCATGACGAAGTCCCGGTCGAGGTAGAGCGCCCCCCGCAGGGCCCGCTCGGCCTCGGCGTCCCGCCCCAGGCTGCGAGCCAGGAGCCCGTCATAGTAGTGCAGGGCCGGATCGGTGGGCGCGGCGCGGATCGCGACACGCAGGGTCCGCCAGGCTTGCGCCGTCTCCCCGGCATCGGCCAGCGCCCGGATGCGCGCGAGGTCCACCCCGGATTCGACGTCCCCCGGGGCTGCCTCGTCGAGGCCGGAATCCTGAAGTTCGGGGATCTCGAGGCGCGGCGCTCGGGCGACTTGCGGATCAGCCGGGAGCGGATCGGCCGGTCGCGGATCGACAAAGTGATGCGTGAACCCGGCCACCGGTACGCGGTCCGATGCGGCCGGTGCCGGCTCCGGCACACCGGACCGTCCGGCGCCGCCCTCCGCATTCCAGTCCATGACGAGAGGCGTCCCCCCCGTACCCGGCGGGCGATAGGCGACGGTGCCGGGGAGATTGATCGGATCGAACAGCGCGGAGATGGCCGGGTTCGGTTCGGCATGACCGAGGAGCAACCAGCCCTCGGGGCGCAGGCGCCGTCCGAGCGCGCGCACGATACCGAGGACCGCCTCCGCCTCGAAGTAGATCAGCACGTTGCGGCACAGGACGAGGTCGAACTCGGCGGGCGGCGGGGCCCGGCCGTCGAGGAGGTCCATGAGGTTGCGCCGCTCGAAGCGCACCATCCGGCGGAATTCGGGGCGCAGGGTGTAGGTGCCGTCGCGGCCCGCACCGGCAGCGGGCGGGCCCGGCAGGAAATGGCGCAGGCGCTCGCCCGGGGGCAGGGTGCGCAGGGCCCAGCGTCCGTAGACCCCCGCCCGCGCCGTCTGAAGGGCGTCCTGGCTGATGTCGGTGCCGAGGATGGAGACGCGCCAGTCGGGCAGGGCCGGCCCGAGGAGTTCATGGATCAGGATGGCGATGGAATAGGGCTCCGCCCCCGTGGAGCAGCCGGCACTCCAGATCCTCAAGCTACGCTCCGCAGACCGGGCCGCGATCAGGGCGGGCAGGATCGTCGTGCGCAGGGCGGTGAATTGCTCGGCATAGCGGAAGAAGAAGGTCTCGCCGATGGTGATCTCGGCCTCCAGCGCCGCCCATTCCGGCCCACCCGCCACCCGGTCGTCGAGGAGCACGCCGTATGCGGCCGCGTCGGCGAGCCCGTTCGCCCGGAACCGCTTGCGCAGGCGGTCGAACAGCAGATCGTCCTTGTCGGCATAGTAATGGTGGCCGGTGCGGGCGATGATCCGCGCCTTGAGGGCCGGAAAACCCGGATCGGCCGCGGGACCGGAGCGGGGCACGCGGGTCGCACCGCCGGACATCGAGGTGTCAGGACTCGAAGCGTCAGGATTCATGGCGTCCGGCATCCTGCCACCGGCCTTTCAAGGCACGATCCGGATCAGGCGGCGGGGAGCGCGGCGAGGCGCTCGGCGGCCGCACCGGCCAGCGCCGACAGGCGGGCACGCTCCTCCTCGGTCAGAAGGTGCGACAGGCTCAGCACATGCACGAGGCCGTCGCCGCGCGCGATCTCCGCCGTGACGCAGCCGTTGAGGGTGCGCTCGGCCGAGACCGGGCGGACCGCCGAGGCCTCGACCGTGACGAGGTCCTCCACCCGGTCGACCAGGAAACCGGTGGTGCCCTTCGCATCGAGGAGGATGTGCCGGTAGGGGTCGTCGCCCGAGACGTCCCCGCTCCTCAACCCGAGGAGTCGGGCGAGATCCACCACGGGAACCGGGTCTCCGCCGAGATTGAGGAAGCCCGCCAGGGGCCCCCCGCCGGCCGGCGGCGCGTGCAGGTCCGGGAGTGGCAGGACCTCGCTCACCGAGGGCCGCGCCATCGCGCAGGGTACGCCGGCCACGTCGAGGAGGAGATAGGCGGTGGTCTCGGGCACGACCTGGTCTCCTCGCGGGCGGCAAGCGGTCCGAAGGCGCGCGCCTCCCCGTCTCCCGCCCAGATTAGGACAGGTCCACGAGGACGCGCAAACACGCACGCGGTTCCGCGCCGCGACATCGATTCGGCTCGCCGTACCGCACCGTCTCGGGTAGCGCTCGTGCACCCGCCTTCTTTCCCCCCGACAGGAGTTCCCATGTCCCGGATCGCCCGATGCGCGCTCGCAGCCGTTCTCTGCGCGCTTCCCCTCACGGCACGGGCCGAGGCACCCGGCCCCGACTGGCTGACTCCGGCCCAGATGAAGCAGGCCCTGAAGGGGGCGGGCTATTCCGAGATCACCAAGCTGGAGGCCGATGACGGGCACTGGGACGGCGAAGGCCTCAAGGAGGGCCGCAGGATGAAGTTCGATGCCGACCCGAGGACCGGCGCGGTCCTCGGAGAAGTTCCGGCGGAGTAGATCTGCAATATTGCGCCCCCGGCGTTGACCGGGGGAGCACCGTTCGGTAAGACACGCGACACGATTTTCGATTCACCCGCCGCTCCGGCGCAACGGGTGGACGAACGAGGCAGACGACAGACGATGCGTGCCATCCTTATCGTAACGGAAGCGCCACTGACGGGGCGGACCTGACACCAGGGTCCGCGATCCGGATGGTGGCGCATGCAGGGTCCCTCGGGGCCCTTTTTTATTGCCGCGACGAGCCGACGACACGAACAGCGCAGACAGTTTCAAGGAGCAGGACGATGGGCGGCGAGGTCATGACCGGGGCCGAAATGGTCATCCGGGCGTTTCAGGATCAGGGTGTCGATACGCTGTTCGGGTATCCCGGCGGCGCGGTGCTGCCGATCTACGACGCCCTCTTCCACCAAGAGACCCTGAAGCACATCCTCGTGCGCCACGAGCAGGGCGCCGTGCACGCGGCGGAAGGCTATGCCCGTTCGTCGGGCAAGGTCGGCTGCGTCCTCGTCACCTCGGGCCCCGGCGCCACCAACATCATCACGGGCCTGACCGACGCGCTGCTCGATTCGATCCCGCTCGTCTGCATCACGGGCCAGGTCCCGACGCACCTGATCGGCACCGATGCCTTCCAGGAGTGCGACACGGTCGGCATCACCCGCCACTGCACGAAGCACAATTACCTGGTCAAATCGATCGACGACCTGCCGCGCATCCTGCACGAGGCGTTCTACGTCGCTGCCAACGGCCGGCCCGGCCCGGTCGTCATCGACCTGCCCAAGGACGTGCAGTTCGCCTCCGGCGTCTACGAGCGCCCGACGCAGAACGGCCACAAGACCTACAAGCCGGCCTTCAAGGGCGACGCCGCGCAGATCCAGGCGGCCGTCGAACTCATGGCCGGCGCGCGCCGGCCCATCCTTTACACCGGTGGCGGCGTCATCAATGCCGGTCCGCACGCCTCGACCCTGCTGCGGGAACTCGCCGCCGAGACGGGCTTTCCCGTGACCTCGACCCTGATGGGTCTCGGCGCCTTCCCGGCCTCGGACGAGAAGTTCCTCGGCATGCTCGGCATGCACGGGACCTACGAGGCCAACCTCGCGATGCATGATTGCGACGTCATGGTCTGCGTCGGCGCACGCTTCGACGACCGCATCACCGGCCGTCTCGACGCCTTCGCGCCGTTCTCGAAGAAGATCCACATCGATATCGACGCCTCCTCGATCAACAAGGTCGTCAAGGTCGATGTCGGGATCGTCGGCGATTGCGGCTCGGTGCTCGAAGACATGCTGGCGGCCTGGAGGGCGCTGCCGCGCCGGCCGGACCACGCTCGCATGGACGATTGGTGGAGCAAGATCCGCACCTGGAAGGCGCGCGATTGCCTCGCCTACTGGCCGTCGGGCACGATCATCAAGCCGCAATACGCGGTGCAGCGCCTCTACGAGGCCTGCAAGGACCGCGAGACCTACGTCACCACCGAGGTCGGCCAGCACCAGATGTGGGCGGCGCAGTACTTCAAGTTCGACGACCCCAACCGCTGGATGACCTCCGGGGGCCTGGGCACCATGGGCTACGGCCTGCCGGCGGCCATCGGCACGCAGCTCGCCCACCCGGAGGGCCTCGTCATCGACATCGCCGGCGAGGCCTCCATCCTGATGAACATGCAGGAGCTGTCCACGGCGGTGCAGTACCGCCTGCCGGTCAAGATCTTCATCCTGAACAACGAGTACATGGGCATGGTGCGCCAGTGGCAGGAGCTGCTGCACGGCTCGCGCTACTCGCAGAGCTACTCCGAGAGCCTGCCGGACTTCGTGAAGCTCGCCGAGGCCTACGGTGCCAAGGGCATCCGCTGCGAGAAGCCGGGCGACCTCGACGCGGCCATCGCCGAGATGCTCGACTACGACGGCCCGGTCGTCTTCGACTGCATCGTCGACAAGAAGGAGAACTGCTTCCCGATGATCCCGTCGGGCAAGGCGCATAACGAGATGCTGCTGTCCGACTACCTCGGCGAGACCGGGGTCGAGATCGGCGACGTCATCTCGGAAGAAGGCAAGATGCTGGTCTGAGCCTACCCGGACCGGGCGATTTCCGCCCGGCCCGCCTTCGGCCCGGCCGGGCCTTCACACGACACGCCACGACAGACGAAGATCCGGGTCACGCCATGAACGCCATGAACACGCATTACCCCGACGCCGGCCGGGTCGAGCCGATCAACCGGCACACGCTGGCCGTGATCGTCGACAACGAGCCCGGCGTGCTCGCCCGCATCTCGGGCATGTTCTCGGGACGGGGCTACAACATCGAGAGCCTGACGGTGTCGGAAACGGAAGTGGCGCGCCACCTCTCGCGCATCACCATCGTCACGACCGGCACCGACGCGGTGATCCAGCAGATCAAGGCGCAGCTCGACCGGCTGGTCCCCGTGCACCGGGTCGTCGACCTCACGCTGCAGGGCAAGGCCCTCGAGCGCGAACTCTGCCTCGTGAAGGTGGCCGGCACCGGCGAACACCGCACCGAGTCGCTGACCCTCGCGGCCGCCTTCGGCGCCAAGACGCTCGACGCCACCCTCAACTCCTTCGTGTTCGAGGTCACCGGCACGACGGAGGAGATCGACCGCTTCATCGGCCTGATGACGGTGATCGGCCTCGTGGAGATCTCCCGCACCGGCATCGCCGCGATGGGGCGCGGCGCCGAGCCGATGTAGGTCCGGCAACGGACATGCTAAGGTTCGCCTCACGATTCAGGAGAGCGGGGCGATGGAAGCGAAGGTCGTTCGCTGGGGTGAGGATCTTGTCGTGAGACTGTCGCCTCAAGCCGTGACGCAACTCGGCCTGCACGAAGGTGAAACGGTGGAAGTTCTCCCCAAGCGGCAAACGCCGGATGCGGGCGCTCCTCGAACCGTGAACGGTATCGTCGTACCCACCTTGGCCGAGATGATTGCGGAGATGGATCGCTTGGGTCCGTCGCAACGTCCCGAACTCGTCGATTGGGGGCCGGACGTCGGCGCCGAGATCATTTGCGACGATGATGACCGATGATCATCCAGTTCCTCAGGCCGGCGATATCGTCTGGGTTGACCTGAGGCCGACGCTTGGGCGCGAGCAGAGCGGCGTCCGTCCGGCGAACGTATTATCGGATTTGGCCTTCCACCTGCGGAATGCGACGGCGATCATCTGTCGGATTACCAGGAACGTCTCGCCGTGGCCGACAAAGATTCTGCTTCCGGACGGCCTGGGCGTCTCTGGCGCAGTTCTTCTCGATCAGATCCGTTGCGTCGACCGATCGTCCCGCGGCTTCCGCCGCGTCGGCGCTGTTCCGTCCGATCTTCTTCTGCGAATTCGCCTCGGCATCATGGAACTGATCGGTCTGCCCGCCGCCGTTCCCAATACATGAGATCACGATGACCACCCTCTACTATGCCCCCGGAGCCTGCTCGCTCGCCTCCCACATCGCCCTGGAGGAGACCGGCGCGCCCTACGAGACCGTGCGGCTCGACCTTGCCAAGGGCGATCAGCGCGCGGCCGCGTACCTCGCCGTCAACGAGCGCGGCCGGGTGCCGGCACTGGCGGACGGGGATTGGGTCCTCACCGAGAACACCGCGATCCTGCGCCATATCGCGCGCACCCACCCGCAGGCCGGCCTTTGGCCGCAGGAGCCGCGCGACCAGGCCCGGGTCGACGAGTGGCTGGGCTGGCTCTCCACCGGCCACCACATCGCCTACGCGCATATCCGCCGGGCCGAGCGCTACACGGGCGACGAATCGGCTTATCCCGGCATCCAGGCCAAGGGCGTCGAGTCCTGCGGCGACCTCTTCACGATGACCGAGGTCAAGCTCTCGAACGGCGGCTGGGCCGTCGGCGAACACTACAGCGTCGCCGATCCCTACCTGCTGCTGTTCTGGATCTGGGGCCGCGGCCCGACGCTGGGTTTCGACATGGCGGAGCGCTTCCCCGCCTGGACGGCGCATGCCCGGGCCATGGCCGCGCGGCCCGCCGTACAGGCGGTCTTCGCCCGCGAGGGCCTGAAGCTGCCGGCCTGAGCCGCAGAGGCCGGGGGCAAACAACGAGGCATGCGACAATGCCCCTTCCGTCAAGGGGATCGCCTCGCTAAAAGCGCGCGGATCGCACGGCCGCGCGGATGTCGTTTCAGATGAGGGCGCCGGAGCGCACTCATGCTCAATCGAGAGAAAAGAGAAGGTACCGCCATGCGGGTCTATTACGATCGTGACGCCGACCTGAACCTGATCAAGGGCAAGAAGGTCGTCATCGTCGGCTACGGCAGCCAGGGCCACGCCCACGCGCTCAACCTGCGCGATTCCGGCGTGCAGGGCATCGTCATCGCGCTTCGCGAGGGCTCGGCCACCGCCAAGAAGGCGGAGCACGAGGGCTTCACGGTGATGAACGTGGCCGACGCCGCCAAGCAGGCCGACGTCGTCATGATGCTCACCCCCGACGAGCTGCAGGGCGACATCTACAAGGAGTCCCTGGAGCCGAACATGAAGCAGGGCGCCGCCCTCCTGTTCGCCCACGGCCTCAACGTGCACTTCAACCTCATCGAGCCCCGCAAGGACCTCGACGTGCTCATGGTCGCCCCGAAGGGGCCCGGCCACACCGTGCGCGGCGAGTACCTCAAGGGCGGCGGCGTGCCGACCCTGATCGCCATCGCGCAGGACGCTTCCGGCAACGCCCACGACCTCGGCCTCTCCTACGCCTCGGCGAATGGCGGCGGCCGCGCCGGCATCATCGAGACCACCTTCAAGGAAGAGTGCGAGACCGACCTGTTCGGCGAGCAGGCCGTGCTCTGCGGCGGCCTCGTCGAGCTCATCAAGGCCGGCTTCGAGACCCTGGTCGAGGGCGGCTATGCCCCCGAGATGGCCTATTTCGAGTGCTTGCACGAGGTGAAGCTCATCGTCGACCTCATCTACGAGGGCGGCATCGCCAACATGAACTACTCGATCTCGAACACCGCCGAGTACGGCGAGTACGTCACCGGCCCGCGCATCGTGACGCCGGAGACGAAGGCCGAGATGAAGCGCGTCCTGAACGACATCCAGTCGGGTAAATTCACCCGCGACTGGATGCTGGAGAACAAGGTCGGCCAGACCTCGTTCAAGGCCACCCGCGCCAAGCTCGCCGCCCATCCGATCGAGGAAGTCGGCGCCAAGCTGCGCGGCATGATGCCGTGGATCTCCGAGAAGGCCCTGGTCGACAAGGCTAAGAACTGACGTTTTGGGATGATGCAGCCGGGCTTTGCTCGGCTGCACGTCGCGGAGGAAGCCGGTGTCGCGGGAGCGGCGCCGGCTTTTTCGTGCGCGACAGCGGGCCATGTCACCTTCGTCATGGGGACGAAGGAGCCCGCCCACTGTTGTGCTTCACCAGATTTCCCGCGATCATGCTCCGCAACGGCCGCCCACCTGAGAGCAGCCGAAACGCGGAGGACACCCATGGCATCGCTCTACTACGACGCGCATCGCGCGCTCCAGGAAGAGTACAACACCGTCAAGCTCGCCGAGCGGCTGGATACCGGCTGGGTCCATGACGAGATCGGCAAGGACGAGGCCGCCTTCATCGGCAGCCGGGACATGTTCTTCCTCTCCACCGTCGACCCCGACGGCATGCCCACCGTCTCCTACAAGGGCGGCAGCACCGGCTTCGTGAAGGTGCTCGACGCCAACACGCTCGTGTTCCCGGGGCTGGACGGCAACGGCATGTGGTACTCGATGGGCAACATCGAGGGGCAGTCCAAGGTCGGCCTGCTGTTCATCGACTTCGAGACCCCGCACCGGGTCCGCATTCAGGGCCATGCCCGGATGCTGCGCGACGATCCCCTGATGGCCGAGTACACCGAGGCGAAGTACCTCGTGCGCGTCGAGGTCACCAAGGCCTGGGTCAATTGCCCGCGCTACATCCACAAGTACCAGAAGGTGGCGCAGAACAAGTATGTGCCCCGGCCCGAGAAGGAGACGCCGCTCGCCCTCTGGAAGCGCCTCGACATGGTGGGCGACGTGATCTCCGATGAGGATAAGGCCCGCGTCGCCAAGGAAGGTCAGCTCGACCTGGCCGAGTACGAGGCCCGGGTCGCGCGCGGCGAGAGTTGAGCCGCGACGCGCTAGCCCGCCCGTCGCGCGACGATGAAGACCCGCGGGAAGGCGAGCAGGCGCCTTCCGTCATGGCGGGGCGGATACGCGTCCTCGATCGCGGCCGTATAGGCGGCGAGGAACGCGGCTTGCGCGTCGGGCGTCAGCGGGTCGAGGAAGGGCCGCAATCCCGTGGCGCGGACCCATTCGACGATGGCGGCCGCATCCGCCATCCGGTGGTGATAGGCCGTACGCCAGACATCCACCTCGGCGGCGAGCGGCGCCAGCACGTCGTAATAACCCCCCGGATCCAGCATGCGCCCGAGCCGGCCGGCCAATGCGGGATCGCCGATCGCCCCGGCCCAGGGACCGGTCCGCGCCACCTCGCGCATCAGGCGGTGCGACGGCTCGGCGAGGTTGTCGGGCATCTGCACGGCGAGCACGCCGCCGGGCGCCAGGAGGCCGAAGAGCCGGGGCAGCAGCACCGGATGGTCGGGAAGCCATTGCAGGACCGCGTTGGCGTAGATCAGGTCCGGTGCACGGTCCGGCTGCCAGGTCGCCGCGTCGGCCTGCGCAAAGGTGAGGTCGGGCAGGCGGCTGCGCGCGCTTTCCAGCATGGCCGGTGACGTGTCGAGGCCGATCACCTCCGCTTTGGGAAAACGGGCGGCGATCAGGGCGGTGGAATTGCCCGGGCCGCAGCCGAGATCGTAGGCGAGGCACGGTGCCTCGAGGGGAACCCGGGCAAGAAGCTCGGCCGCCGGTCGGGTGCGCTCGTCCTCGAAGCGGGTGTAGAGGGCGGGGTTCCAGTCGGTCATCGAAATCTCCGCGCTCTGTCCCCGTCCGATGCCAGGCTCGTCCGCGTCAGGGTACGGGCCGCAGGCGCGGCCCGCGCCGGACGAAACCCACGATGTCCTTCACGGCGTCCAGGGTCGGGGCCGCGATGGCCTCGGCGCGCTCGGCGCCGTCGGCCAGAACCGCGTCGATCTCGGCCGGGTCGGCCACGAGGCGCTTCATCTCGGATCCCAGCGGCGCCAGGGTCTCGACGGCCAGTTCCACGAGGGCGCCCTTGAAGGCGGAGAACTGCGCGCCGCCGTAATCGCGCAGCACGTCCTCGCGCGACACGTCCTTCAGGGCCGCGAAGATGCCGACGAGGTTGTCGGCTTCGGGCCGTCCGGCGAGGCCCGCCACCTCGGAGGGGAGGGCGTCCGGGTCGGTCTTGGCCTTGCGCACCTTGGCGGCGATGGCGTCGGCGTCGTCGGTGAGGTTGATGCGCGAATTGTCGGAGGCATCCGACTTCGACATCTTCTTGGTGCCGTCGCGCAGGGACATGACGCGCGCCGCCGGGCCGCCGATCAGCGGCTCCGTGACGGGAAAGAACCCCGCACCCGCGTCGTGCCCATGGGCGGCGATCGACTCGGCGAAGTCGTTGTTGAACTTCTGGGCGATGTCGCGGGTCAGTTCGAGGTGCTGCTTCTGGTCCTCGCCCACCGGCACGTGGGTGGCGCGATAGGCGAGGATGTCGGCGGCCATCAGCACGGGATAGGCGTAGAGCCCGATGGACGCGTTCTCGCGGTCCTTGCCGGCCTTGTCCTTGAACTGCGTCATGCGGTTCAGCCAGCCGAGGCGGGCGACGCAGTTGAAGATCCAGGCGAGCTCCGCGTGCTGGGGCACCTGGCTCTGGTTGAAGACGATCGAGCGCTTCGGATCGATGCCGGCGGCGAGGAAGGCGGCGGTCACCTCGCGGATCTGCCCCCGCAGGGCAGCGGGATCCTGCCACAGGGTGATCGCGTGCATGTCGACGACGCAGTACAGGCACTGCGCATCGCGCGCCTGCATCTCGACGAATCGCTTGATCGCACCGAGATAGTTGCCGAGATGCAGGTTCCCGGTCGGCTGTACGCCCGAGAACACCAGTTCCTTGAACGCGGTCATCGCGCGGGGTCCTCGTGCGGATTGGGGTGAGGCGGCCGCCGACGCAACGCGGCTCGGCCAAGCGCCGGTTTCTGGACGCCGCGCCGGGACCGGTCAAGGCGTCCTGCAGCCCGATGCCCCCATCACGGTTCGCGGATCGCTCCGCCCGCCCCCATCCGGGCCTGTCCCTCGGGGCAAAGGTCGAGCAGCACACACCGGCCGCAGGCCGGATTGCGATGATGGCAGACCTGCTGCCCGTGCAGCATCAGCACTTCGTGATTGTCGTAGAGCGCCTGTGCGCTCCAGTCGTCGGGAAGCTGCGCCCGCAGGATCGGGTGCGAAGGCCCGACATCGACCCGGGAACCGATCAGCCCGGTGCGTTGCGCCACCCGGTGGTGGTGACTGTCCACCGGCAGGGCCGGCATCCGCAGCACGCTGAAGGACAGCACCGCCGCGCTGGTCTTCGGCCCAACCCCGGGGATCGCCTCAAGCCAGGCGCGGGCCTCGTCAACGGCGAGGTCGCGCAGGAAGTCGAGGGTGAGGGCGCCGTGGCGCGCCCGCACGGCGCCGAGGATCGCCTGCAGGCGCGGCGCCTTCAATTCGGGCCAGGTCACGCCCGCGATCGTCGCCTCGACCTCGGAGACGGGAGCGGCCAGCATCGCCTCCCAGTCGGGATAACGGGCCCGCAGCGCCTTGAAGGCGCGACCGGATTCCGCGTTTCGGGTCCGGTGCGAGAGCAGCGAGGAGACGAGTTCGCTCAACGGATCGAGGCTGTGGAAATACGGGATCGGGCAGTCGTAGACCGGACACAGACGCGCATGGATCGCCAGCGCCTTGTCGGACAGGGCGGGATCAGCGAGGGCCGGCTCGGCCTTCGTGGAACGGGTCCGGCGGGGGCGGGGGCCGGCGAGGTCGTGCCCGGATGCGATCGGCATAGGGACGGAATCCGCGCCCCGTCGCTCGGTTCCCCGAACCGGTCGGAGACCGCCACGGGTGACGGATTTGCGCGAGCGTCACGCCGCCTCGCCCTCGCATGTCTTGCGTGATGCAGTGCAATGTGAAACCCTGACTGGGTCAGCAAAGGCGATACGGGAGAGCCCAGGCCGAGAGTTTCGCGTTCGAATCTTTTGAGCCATGGCGCCGACGGAGCAACCACCCCCGGAAACTCTCAGGCACAATCACCGTACCGCTGGACAATCTGGAGAGAGGCGCCTGACGGCGTCCACCGAAGGAGAAATCCCGAACCGCTCCGGCGGCTCGGGAGAAGCTCTCAGGTACCCGTGACAGATGGGGGCAACCGGAAACGCTCGTATGCGCGTCCGGCGCCCTTTGTCGTGGAGTGATCCGATGTCCCCTGATGTTGCCCGCACGCCCCTGCACGCGCTCCACCTGCGCCTCGGTGCCCGCATGGTCCCCTTCGCGGGCTATGCCATGCCGGTGCAATACCCGGCGGGCCTGCTCAAGGAGCACCTGCACACGCGGGCCGAAGCCGGCCTGTTCGACGTCTCGCATATGGGGCAGATCCGCCTGACGCCGCGCTCGGGCGACATCGCCGACGCGGCCCGCGCCCTCGAAACACTCCTGCCCATCGACGTGCTCGGCCTGAAGCCGGGACGCCAGCGCTACGGACTGCTCCTCGATGCGTCCGGCGGCATTCGTGACGACCTCATGGTCTCGCACTGGGGCGACAGCCTCCTCCTCGTGGTCAACGCCGCCAACAAGGTCGCCGACGAGGCCTATCTGCGGGCGCACCTCTCCGAGGTTTGCACGGTGACCGTGCTGAACCGTGCCCTCATCGCCCTGCAGGGGCCGGGGTCCGAGGCGGTCCTGGCCCGCCTCGCGCCGGAGGTCGCCGCCATGCGCTTCATGGACGTGCGGGCTTTGGATCTCGCCGGGGCCCCCGCCCTCGTCACTCGCTCGGGCTATACCGGCGAGGACGGCTTCGAGATCTCCGTGCCCGAGGACCGGGCCGAGGCCTTGGCCGAGGCGCTGCTCGCCGATCCCGCCGTGCTGCCGATCGGGCTGGGCGCCCGCGATTCCCTGCGCCTGGAAGCGGGCCTCTGCCTGCACGGCAACGACATCGATGTCGGGACCGACCCGGTGGAGGCCGGGCTGTCCTGGGCGATCCCGGCCGTACGCAGGCGGGGCGGGGCCCGCGCCGGCGGCTTCCCCGGGGCCGCGCGTATCCTCGACGCCCTGGAGACCGGCCCGGCCCACCGCCGCGTCGGCCTGCGGCCCGAGGGTCCGGCCCCCGTGCGGGCGGGCGCGCCGCTCTTCGCCGACGAGACCGGCGCGGCGATCGGGCAGGTCACCTCGGGCGGCTTCGGGCCGAGCCTCGGGGCTCCCATCGCCATGGGCACCCTGCCGAGCGCGCTCGCGACACGCGGCACCCGCGTGTTCGCGGAGGTGCGCGGCAAGCGCCTTGCCCTCACGGTCGCGGCGCTGCCCTTCGTTCCAGCGGGCTTCAAGCGCGCCTGAGCCGTACTGCCAACAACCAGGAGAGATCGATGCGGAAGTTCACGGACGAGCACGAGTGGCTCGACTGCGCAGGTGACGTCGCTACGGTGGGCATCACCACCCATGCCGCCGAACAGCTCGGCGACCTCGTCTTCATCGAGTTGCCGAAGGTCGGTGCAAAGCTGACCAAGGGCGAGGCGGCGGCGGTGGTCGAGTCGGTGAAGGCGGCCTCCGACGTCTACGCGCCGGTCTCCGGCGAGGTCACCGAGGTCAATGCGGCGGCGGTGGCCGACCCGTCCAGCGTCGGCGCCGACCCGCAGGGCGCCGGCTGGCTCTACCGCCTGCGCCTCGACGACCCGGCAAGCCTCGACGACCTGATGGACGAGGCGGCCTACGCCGCGTTCGCGAAGTAGCGCCAACGAATCGATCCCCGGAACGCGCCCTCCTTCCCCTGTGGGGAGGAGGCGGAGGTGGGGGTGGCTCCGCCGGCCTTCGAAGCGTGAGGGTCACCCGACGACCCCCATCCTCAATCCCTCTCCGCAAGGGGCAGGGAAACGCGCCCTCATTTCCGCAACAGCGACATTCGAGGCCCCCATGCCCCACGACCGCTACGACCCCTACGACTTCGCCAACCGCCGCCATATCGGCCCGACGACGCAGGAGATCGACGCGATGCTCGGCGTCTTGGGCGCCGACAGCCTGCACGCCCTCATGGACGAGACCCTGCCGGCGGACATCCGGCAGGAGGAGCGCCTCGACTTCGGAGCCGCCATGACCGAGCGCCGGGTGATCGAGCACATGCGGGGCATCGCCGACCGGAACCGGCTCCTCGTCTCGCTGATCGGCCAGGGCTATCACGGCACCACGATGCCGCCGGTGATCCAGCGCAACATCTTCGAGAACCCGGCTTGGTACACCGCCTACTCGCCCTACCAGCCCGAAATCAGCCAGGGTCGCCTCGAGGCGCTCCTGAACTTCCAGACCCTGGTCTGCGATCTCACCGGCCTCGACATCGCCAACGCGTCGCTGCTCGACGAGGCGACGGCGGCGGCCGAAGCCATGGGCATGGCCCAGCGCATCGCCCGCAACGGCCGATCCGCCTTCTTCGTCGATGCCGAGTGTCTGCCCCAGACCATCGCGGTGCTGCGCACCCGCGCCGCCCCCCTCGGCTGGGAGATCGTGGTCGGCGACCCTGCCACGGATCTCGATCCGGGCGCCGTGTTCGGCGCGATCTTCCAGTATCCCGGCGTCTGCGGCGGGATCTCCGACCTGACCCAGCCCATCGCGGCCCTGCACGCGGCGGGCGCCGTCGCCGTCGTCGCGGCCGACCCGCTGGCGCTGACCCTCCTGACCTCGCCCGGCGAGATGGGCGCCGACATCGCCATCGGCTCGATGCAGCGCTACGGCGTGCCGATGGGCTATGGCGGCCCGCACGCCGCCTACATGGCCACGCGCGACGCCCACAAGCGCACCCTGCCGGGTCGCCTCGTCGGGGTCTCGGTGGATGCCCGCGGCAACCGGGCCTACCGCCTCGCGCTCCAGACCCGCGAGCAGCATATCCGCCGCGAGAAGGCGACCTCGAACATTTGCACCGCGCAGGTGCTGCTCGCGGTCATTGCCAGCATGTACGCCGTGTTCCACGGCCCGCGCGGGCTGCGCGCCATCGCGGCCCGCGTCCACCGCGACGCGGTGCGCCTCGCCGCCGGCCTGGAAGCCCTGGGCTTCACGGTGGAGCCGGAGCACTTCTTCGACACCATCACGGTCCGGGTCGGCGCGTTCCAGGGTGTGATCCTCGCCCAGGCGGTCGCCAACGGCGTCAACCTGCGCAAGGTCGGCGGCGACCGCATCGGCATCACGGTGGACGAGCGCACCCGGCCGGACATTCTCCAGGCCGTGTGGCGCGCCTTCGGCGGGGTGGATCTGGCCTATGACGAGGCCTGGCCCGAGCCCCGCCTGCCCGAGAGCCTGGTGCGCACCTCGGATTACCTCACCCACCCGATCTTCCACATGAACCGGGCCGAGAGCGAGATGACGCGCTACATGCGCCGCCTCGCGGACCGCGACCTCGCGCTGGACCGGGCGATGATCCCGCTCGGCTCCTGCACCATGAAGCTCAACGCCACCGCCGAGATGCTGCCGATCTCCTGGCCGGAATTCGCGGAGATCCACCCCTTCGTGCCGGTGGATCAGGCGCAGGGCTATCACGCGCTGATCGGCGACCTCTCCGAAAAGCTCTGCGCGATCACCGGCTACGACGCGATCTCGATGCAGCCGAATTCGGGCGCGCAGGGGGAATATGCCGGGCTCCTCGCCATCCGCGCCTATCACCTGTCGCGGGGGGAGACGCACCGCACCGTCTGCCTCATCCCCTCCTCGGCCCACGGCACCAACCCGGCCTCGGCCCAGATGTGCGGCATGAGCGTGGTGGTGGTCGGTGCCGACGCGCAGGGCAACGTGGACCTCGCCGACTTCCGCAAGAAGGCCGAGCAGCACGCCGAAAACCTCGCCGCCTGCATGATCACCTATCCGTCGACCCACGGGGTGTTCGAGGTTCAGGTCCGCGAGATCTGCGACATCGTCCACGGCCATGGCGGACAGGTCTATCTCGACGGCGCCAACCTCAACGCCCTGGTGGGTCTGGCGCGGCCGGGCGACATCGGTGCCGATGTCAGCCACCTCAACCTGCACAAGACCTTCTGCATTCCCCATGGCGGCGGCGGCCCCGGCATGGGCCCGATCGGCGTCAAGGCCCACCTCATCCCGTTCCTGCCCTCCGATCCGCAGACCGGCGAGGCGGGCGCGGTCTCGGCCGCCCCCTACGGCTCGGCCTCGATCCTGCCGATCTCGTGGAGCTACGTCCTGCTGATGGGCGGGCGCGGCCTGACCCAGGCGACCCGCATCGCCATCCTCAATGCCAACTACATCGCCAGCCGCCTGAACGGGGCCTTTCCGGTGCTGTATTCCGGCGCGCAGGGGCGGGTGGCCCACGAATGCATCATCGACGTGCGGCCCTTCCAGAAGAGCGCAGGGGTCAGCGTGGACGACATCGCCAAGCGGCTGATCGATTGCGGCTTCCACCCGCCGACCATGTCCTGGCCCGTGGCCGGGACCCTGATGATCGAGCCCACCGAATCCGAGACCAAGGGCGAGATCGACCGCTTCTGTGACGCCATGCTCGCAATCCGCGAGGAGATCCGCGCCATCGAGGAGGGGCGGATCGACAAGGCGAACAACCCGCTGAAGAACGCCCCCCACACGGTCCGTGACCTCGTTGGGACCTGGGAACGACCGTATTCCCGGGAAGCCGCCTGCTTCCCCTCGGGCAGCCTCGGGATGGACAAGTACTGGCCCCCGATCAACCGGGTCGACAACGCCTACGGCGACCGCAACCTCGTCTGCTCCTGTCCGCCGGTCGATTCCTACAGCGAGGCGGCGGAGTAGCGCCGGCGCCTCGACCGCTCCCGCCCCGGGGACCAGGTCCCTGATCCCCGGGGCGGGGCATCGCCGCGCGACCCGGGAGCCTGGCGCCTGGCTTCGGCAGAAAAAATACACCCTGACCGGAGAGACTCGCCGGGAGAGCGCCGGCATGCATTGTCGGGACGGGTCGCGTTGGGCTTTCGTTTCGCGCGGGATCGGAGCCTCCTGAAGATGACGCGGCCTTCCAAGTGCATGAAAGCGATCGTCCTCTTCGTCGGCACGCCTCTCGTCTGCCTCGGCTCGGTCTGGTCCCCCGCCGCTGCGCAAACCGTCATTCGCGTGGACCCACACCGGGCGGGCCAGGGGAGCGGCCACGTCGTCGCCACGCTCGGTGACGCGATCGCGCGCCTTCCGGCCCTCCGGCGCGCCGGACACGATGCGATCGTCATCGAACTCGCATCCGGCCTTCATCGCTTGGAACGTCCGGTCCGCATCGACGAAGCGGGAGCCGGACGACCGGGCGCATCGCTGATCCTGCGCGGACCCAAGGATGGCTCGGCACGGATCAGCGGCAGCGTCCCCCTCCGGCGCGTCGAACGCCCCGTCCCGTCCGGCGCACCATCGGACCAGCGGCGCGCGATCGTCGCGTTCGCCCTGCCGCAGGCCGCCGCCCTGGAGCCCAGCATCGAGGTCAAGCGCGTGCACAGCGTCGTGGCCGCCCCGGTCGGCCTCGAGATCTTCGACGCCGACGGCGCACTCACGCCGGCGCGCTGGCCGAATACGGGCTGGTCGTCCCTCAGACCGCCCGAGACCGCGGCGAACGACACCACCCTGCGCATCACCCCGCAGCAGGCGACCGCCTGGAGGAAGGAGACCGACCTCTGGGTGGCGGGCTATCTCGGGGCGGACTGGTCCTATGAACAGTTGCCCGCCCTGACGCTCGACGACGGGGCCGACACGCTGCTGCTGCGTGACAGCCCGCGCGACATCCTTCGCCCCGGCGCACGCTTCTACGTCTCGCATGCCCTGGCGGAACTCGATCGCCCGGGGGAATGGTGGCGCGATCCCGCCGACGGGATCGTCTACCTGATCCCTCGGCGGCCCGGCCCGAACACGGTCGAGGTTTCGCGCGCCGAGGGGCTCATCCGGATCGTGGGCGCCCACGATTTGCGGATCGAACATCTGACCCTGGAGCGGGTTCGCGGCGATGCGGTGTCGATCGAAGGCTCCCGGGACATCGTCATCGCGGATTGCCGGATCCGCTGGGCGGGCGCCCGGGGGGTCGTCGTCGAGAAATCCGTCCGCTCGGGCGTGCGCCGCTCGCTCATCGCGGATACGGGCGAAGGCGGCGTCACCCTCGACGGGGGTGATCGCCAGACCCTCACACCCTCGGAAAACTTCGCCGAGGACAACCGGATCGTCCGCTTCTCACGCCTCGGCCGGACCGAGAAGTACGGCATCCGCCTCGAAGGCGTCGGAGCCCGGGCGGTCGGGAACGTCGTCGCCCATGCGCAGCACATCGCGATCGGTTTCAAGGGCAACAATCATCTGATCGCGCTGAACGAGCTGACCGACGTCGTCAACGAAACCTCCGATGCCGGCGCGATCTATACGGGCCGGGACATCACGGCCCGGGGCACGATCATCCGGAACAACTTCCTGCACGATCTTCGACCCGCAGGGGGATTCGAAACGAAGGGCGTCTATCTCGACGATCGCGCGAGCGGGATCCGGGTCGAAGGCAACCTGTTCCTGCGCGTCCCGCAGCCGGTCTTCATCGGAGGCGGGCGCGACAACAGCGTCGTCGGCAACGCGTTCATCCGATCGGAACCCGGTGTCTTCCTCGACGGGCGCGGCGTCTCCTGGCCCCTGCGGCCGGGGGGGCCCCCTCCAGTCCTGAGCCCGGACAGCGACGAACAGCGCGATCTGCGCGCCATGCCGGTCCGCTCGCCCGCCTGGCGCACGCAGTACCCGGACCTGGCGACGTTCAACACGGACGAGCCGGCCCATGCCAAGCGCAACGCGATCCAGGACAACGTCACCCTCGGCTCGACCCTCCTGCAGATCAATCCGGACGCGGATATCGGCCGGCAGCAGGTGGGTGGAAACCGGACCCTCGAGGCGATGGGCCTGACTCCCGACGCCGGCACGAGCTGGTCACGCGCGGTGGACCTCGCCCGTCTGCCCGGATTGCCGGATCTCCCGCTGGACAAGATGGACCGACGCAGCGCACCGGAGGTGCCGGCGGATCCGGATGGCTTACCCGCGTCGGGCCATCCACGACCCCGCCCCTGACGCCCGTGTCGGACCCATGACCCGATACCGTCGCCGGGACCGCGTCCGCCCCGGTGTCGATCGTGAGGCTCGCGGAGCGGAAGAACGAGATGTCTGGAACGCGCTACACGATCCTGCCCAGCCCCATCGGCCCCCTCGTGCTCGCGGGGGCCGGCGAACGCCTGGCCTGCATCGGCTTTCCGGCCGGCAAGGGCGCCGTGACGCCGGGCGCGGACTGGCACCGGGACGACACCGCCTTCGGGCAGGCGCGATCGCAGCTCGATGCCTATTTCGCGGGCCGCCTGACCCGGTTCGACCTCGCCCTCGACCCGCGCGGCACGCCGTTCCAGCGCGAAGTCTGGCAAGCCCTCACGGAGATCCCACCCGGGGAGACGATCTCCTACGGCGAACTCGCCCGGCGCATCGGGCGGCCCAAGGCCAGCCGGGCCGTGGGCGCGGCCAACGGCGTCAACCCGTTGCCGATCGTCGTGCCCTGCCATCGTGTGATCGGGGCCGCCGGCGCCCTCACGGGCTTTGCCGGCGGCCTGGAGACCAAGCGCTTCCTGCTCGCCCTGGAGCGCGGGCAGGGCGCTGCGCCGCCGGGACAGCTCGCCCTGCCGTGAGGGCGACCTACTTCGGGAGCGCGTAGATGTTCACGTCGAGCTTCTCGTCGGCCTTGTCGGTCAGGTCGGTGACGTATTCCTCGATGAAGCGGTCCTGCACCACCACGTCCTTGGCGTCGAGATAAGCCGTCAGGGTCTCATAGGTGCCGTCGATCTCGTCGTAGGAGCCCTTGTGCGGGAAGCGCAGGGCGCGCCCGCTCGGGGTGGTGCCGAAGCGCAGGCCCTCGGAGTCCGCCGGCTTCGGATCGGGCATCGCCGCGATCGGGATCATGGCGTCGTACTGAAAGCCGTCGTCGTCGGTCTTGGCGAAGACCGCCAGCGGACGGCCGACGGCCTGGATGCCGGCCTTGGCGAGGTCCGCCTCGATGCGCTGGAAGGCGGCCTTGAGGCTCGGCACCGCCTCCTCCCACTTCGCCCGGCCCGCCAGGATCGCGGCGGGCTTGGCGGGCAGCGAGACCTCGTCCACGTCGTTGGCGTCCCCCGGCGTCGCCACCAGGGTCTGGCGGGAGCCGGCCGGCGGTGTGGCCACGGGCGCCGCACCCGCCTGCGCCGGGACCGGGATATCCGGGACGGCCGGGTTCTTCGGGTCGGGGTTCGTGGTGGTGGGCAGGGGGCTGGTCGCGGCCGGCGGCGCGGCCGGCTGGGCGAGAACGGGCAGTGCGGCGCAGATCCCCGCGAGGGCGAGGCAACCGGCGAGCAGCGGAGAACGAGAGCGGGTCAAGGGGCGGGCTCCGGAAGGTCGCTGAGGCCCGGCTGCCGTCGTGTCGGACGACCCCGGAGAATCGCCACAAGGTAGTGGCGACCGCGACGTCCGGCGAGGCGTCCCGAGTGCCGGCCCGCACGATGGTGTCGCGGCGCGGCCCTTCTGCAACGTTGCCGCGCCCTCCGCCCCCGTGCGCGCCCCGTCGCTTTGGCCTATAGGCCGCAGGATGGAACCCCCGAGGACGAGGACGAGAGACACGGCGGCATGAGCGAGCTTGCCCATCGACGATTCCTGAAGATGCACGGCGCCGGCAACCAGATCGTGGTGCTGGACCTGCGCGGCACCGCCATCCGCGTCGCGGCCGGAGAGGCACGCGCCATCGCGGAGCACCCGCGCTCGGCCTTCGACCAGCTGATGGTCATCCACGACCCGCGCCTGCCCGGAACCGACGCGTCGCTGCGCATCTACAATACGGACGGCTCCGAATCCGGCGCCTGCGGCAACGGCACCCGCTGCGTCGCCTACGCGATGCTCGACGACCCCGCCATGGCGCGCCCGGCGGAGAGCGGCCGGCTGACCCTCGAGACGCAGGGCGGCGTGGTCAGCGTCAAGCGCGTCGCCGAGCGCTCCTTCACCGTCGATATGGGCCGGCCGAAGCTCGCCTGGGACGAGATCCCGCTGGCCGAGCCGTTCCAGGACACGCGGCGGATCGAGCTGCAGGTCGGTCCCATCGACGATCCGGTGCTGCACTCGCCCGGCGTCGTCAACATGGGCAATCCGCACGCGATCTTCTTCGTCGAGCGCGACCCCGACAGCTACGATCTCGCCCGCATCGGCCCGATGCTGGAGAACCACCCGATCTTTCCGGAACGCGCCAACATCTCGATCGCCCAGGTGGTCGCGCCCGACAGGATCAAGCTCCGGGTCTGGGAGCGCGGAGCCGGCCTGACGCTGGCCTGCGGCACCGCCGCCTGCGCCACCGTGGTGGCGGCCTCGCGCCTACGCATGATCGGGCGGGGGGCCACGGTGCATCTCCCCGGCGGTGACCTCGTCATCGAGTGGCGGGCCGACGACCACGTGCTGATGACCGGCCCCGTGGCGCTCGAATGGGACGGCAACTTCCCGCCGGAGATGTTTTCACCCGAAGGCTCGGCCTGAGCATGGCAGTGGAGACCCTGACCTTCGGGTGTCGCCTCAACACCGTCGAGTCGGAGGTGATGCGCGGGCATGCGACGGCGGGGGCGGAAAGCCGCGACCTCGTCATCGTCAACACCTGCGCGGTGACGGCGGAGGCCGGGCGCCAGGCCCGCAAGGCGATCCGCCGGCTCGCCCGCGCCCGGCCGGGGGCCGAGATCGTGGTGACCGGGTGCGGCGCGCAGGTGGAGACCGCCGCCTACGCCGCGATGCCGGAGGTTGCGCGCCTCGTCGGCAACGACGCGAAGGGCCGGGCGGAGACATGGTCGGAGCCGAGCCCCCCCGAGGCCCGCGCTCGCGTGGACGACATCATGGCGGTGCGCCAGGCCGCCCCCACCCGGATCTCCGGCATCGCCGGGCAGACCCGAGCCTTCGTGCCGGTGCAGAACGGCTGCGACCACCGCTGCACCTTCTGCGTCATCCCGTTCGGGCGCGGCAATTCCCGTTCCGTCGCCCTGCCCGACGTGATCGATCAGGTCGCCCGCATCGTGGAGGCGGGCGGCTGCGAGGTGGTGCTTACCGGCGTCGACCTCACCGCCTGGGGCCGCGATCTTCCCGGGAGCGCAAGCCTCGGGCACCTCGTCCAGGCGATCCTCGCACGGGTGCCGGGACTCGGGCGGCTGCGCCTCTCCTCCATCGACTCCATCGAAGCCGACGCGGCCCTGATGGAGGCGATCGCCGGCGAGCCGCGCCTGATGCCGCATCTCCATCTCTCGCTCCAGGCCGGGGACGACCTCATCCTGAAGCGAATGAAGCGGCGTCACACCCGCGCGGACGCGATCCGGTTCTGCGAGGCCGTGCGGGCCTCACGCCCCGGCGCGGTCGTCGGGGCCGACCTCATCGCGGGCTTTCCCACCGAGACCGAGGCGCAGTTCGCCCGCTCCCTCGACCTCGTGACCGAATGCGGGCTGACGCATCTGCACGTCTTCCCCTACTCGCCACGCCCCGGCACGCCGGCCGCGCGGATGCCGCCGGTGCCGGACGCGGTCGTACGCGAACGCGCGGCCCGCCTGCGGGAGGCCGGGGCGGCGGCCCTCGCGACGCATCTGGCGGGGGAGGTGGGGCGCCGGCACCGGGTACTCACCGAGCGCGGCGGCATCGGGCGCACGGAAGGGTTCACGCCGGTGCGCCTGCCGCCCGAGACGCCCGCCGGCGTCTTTCGCGAGGTGACGATCGCTGGGCATGACGGACGCGTGCTCATCGCCGCCTGAGGCCGGCGCCGGGGCGGCGGGGTCAGGCCCCTGTTGCCGCCGCGTATCCGCACGCTTCGAGCCCCGCCCGCATCTGTGCCGGGGCCGGAGCTTCCACCCGGATCGGCGGCTTCTTCGGATAGAGCGGCAGGCTCAGGGCCCGCGCATGAAGCTGGAGGCCGGGGCCGCCGCTGCGGGGCGCGGTGCCGTAGATGGGGTCGCCGAGGATCGGGTAGCCCATCGCGGCGCAATGCACGCGGAGCTGGTGGGTACGCCCGGTGACCGGCGAGAGGGCGAGCCAGGTCAGGCCGCCCCCGCGCCCAAGCACGACGAAGCGCGTCAGCGCGGGGTCGCCCGCCGGGTCGGCCTTCATCCACCAGGAACGCGGGTCGTCGGAGCGGCGGGCCAGGGCCAGTTCGATGCTGCCGGCCTCCTCCGTCGGGCCGCCCTCGACCAGGGCCCAGTACGTCTTCTCTACCGTGCCGCTCGCGGCGAACAGCTTGTTCAGGCGTGCGAGCGCCTTGGCGTGGCGCCCCAGGGCGAGGCAGCCGGAGGTGTCGCGGTCGAGGCGGTGGGCGGCCTCCGGGCGCCGGGGCAGGCCGAAACGGAGGGCATCGAGGTGGTCGGTGAGGGTCTCGCCCCCTTTCGGGCCGGGATGGACGGGCAAACCCGCCGGCTTGTCGATGACGAGCACCAGGGCATCGCGGTAGAGGAGGCGCGCGCCTATGTCTGTTACGAGGGCATCGGCTGGGGGCATGGCCTTGGCGCTTACCATGCCGGGTCCGGGGAGCAAGCGGGAATGAGCGAAGACAAGAGGCCGGGCTGGCTGCTGCGCAAGATGTTCGGCACCAAGGAGGAGCCGCGCCCGGCGCCGGTGCCCGTGCAGCCGCCGGACCCGAAACCCGCCCCGGCGCCGACACCTGCGCCCGAACCTGCGCCTGAACCTGCGCCTGAACCTGCGCCGGCCATCGAGCCGGTCGCGCCCCCGCCTGAATCCCCCGCCTCGTTCTCCGAGGGTCAGCCGGACTTCGCCACGGCCGCGACGGACGTCTCCCACGTACCGCCTCCCCCGGGGGAGCCGGACGAAGGGGCGCCGGGCAAGAACGCGGTGCCGGACGAACTCGAGGGGGCCGACCTCCAACCCGTAGAAGGTGCGCAGGAACGCCCGCCCGCCGGCACCGCCGGCGACGACCCGGCGCGCGGCGCCGAGGCCGCCGACACAACGAGCCAAACCTTTACGCCCCAGCCGGCCTTCACGGCCGAGCCGGCCCCGGTTGCGGCGGAACCCGAGCCGGAACCCGAGGTCTCAACCCAGATCTTCATGCCGGAGCCCGAGGCGGGCGCGGACGAGCCGAAGCGTGGCTGGTGGAGCCGGCTGACGGGGGGCATGAAGCGCACCTCCACGGCGCTGACCGAGCGCGTCACCGGCCTGTTCACCAAGCGCAAGCTCGACGCCGACACCCTGGAGGAGCTGGAGGACGCCCTGATCCAGGCCGATTTCGGCATCGAGACGGCGACGCGGATCTCGGAGGCCGTCGGCAAGGGCCGCTACGAGAAGGGCATCTCGCCGGACGCGGTGCGCGAGATCCTGGCGGCCGAGGTCGAGCGCGCGCTCACCCCCGTGGCGATCCCGTTCCGCATCGATACGTCGAAGAAGCCCTTCGTGATCCTGATGATCGGCGTCAACGGCGCGGGCAAGACCACCACCATCGGCAAGCTCGCCCTGAAGCTCAAGGCGGAGGGGCATTCGCTGATGCTGGCGGCCGGCGACACCTTCCGGGCGGCGGCGATCGAGCAGCTCAAGGTCTGGGGCCAGCGCACGCAGACGCCCGTCATCGCCCGTGCGCAGGGATCCGACGCGGCCGGCCTCGCCTTCGACGCCTACGAGGCGGCCAAGGTACAGGGCACCGACGTCCTGCTGATCGACACCGCCGGCCGCCTCCAGAACAAGGCCGGGCTGATGGCGGAACTCGAGAAGATCCTGCGGGTGATCCGCAAGATCGATCCGGAGGCCCCCCACGCCGTGCTCCTCGTCCTCGACGCCACCGTGGGCCAGAACGCGCTGAGCCAGGTCGAGCTGTTCTCGAAGGCCGCCAACGTCACGGGCCTCGTGATGACGAAGCTCGACGGCACGGCGCGGGGCGGCATCCTGGTGGCGCTGGCGGCCAAGTTCGGCCTGCCCGTGCACTTCATCGGCGTCGGCGAAGGCGTCGAGGACTTGGAACCCTTCGCGGCGCGCGATTTCGCCCGCGCCATCGCGGGGCTCGACGCGGGCTGACGGGCGCGCCCATCCCTGAAACGCCGTGTCGCGTCACGCCCGCGCCGCGCCTCCACTATGACGGACCCCATGCAGATCGAAGCCATCCCCCCGCGCCGCCACCTTCCACCTCTCCTCAAGCTCGCCCTCGAGCTCGGGCCCCTGATGATCTTCTTCTTCGGCAACGCCTATGCGGAGCGCCTCGGGGTCCATCCCGACCAGAAGCTGTTCGCGGCCACCGGCGCCTTCATCGCCGCCACCCTGGTGGCGCTGGCGATCCACTACGCCCTGATGCGGCGCCTGCCCATCATGCCGCTCGTGTCGGGCGTGGTGGTGGTGGTGTTCGGCGGCCTGACCGTGGCGCTTCAGGACAAGACCTTCATCATGATGAAGCCGACCATCGTGAATACGCTGTTCGGCCTCGTGCTGCTCGGCGGGCTCGCCTTCGGCAAGTCCCTGCTCTCCGTGGTGCTCGACTCGATGTTCGCCCTGACCGACGAGGGCTGGCGCAAGCTCACCTTCCGCTGGGGCGTGTTCTTCCTCGTGCTGGCCGTCATCAACGAGGTGGTGTGGCGCACCCAGACGGAGGATTTCTGGGTCAGCTTCAAGGTGTTCGGCATCATGCCGCTGACCATCGCCTTCGCGCTCGCCCAGACGCCATTGCTGATGCGGCACGAACGCAAGGAGCCGGGCGCCGTCTGAGACGGCGACGGGGCGCCTTCAGACGCCCGCGAGGATCCGGGCGTATTCGGCCTCCGGCACACCATAGGAGGCCCCCGCGATGGCCATGAGGGCCGCGCGGTCGCGGATGCCGATGCCGCCGCGTCGCGTCTTCAGGGCCCCGGCGAGTTCGAGCACCCGCAAGCCCGTGGTCACGCCCGCGCGACGTACGCCGAGCATCAGCGACAGGAGTTCGTGGGTGAGGGGGAGGTCCTCGCGGTCGGCGCGGTCGTGGCACATCAGGAGCCAACGGGCGAGGCGCTGCTCGATGGTGAACTGCGCGTTGCAGAGCGCGCCCTGGGCCAGTTGCACGGTGAACACCTGCGCGTAGCGCTGCAGGTGCTCCTGCAAGGCCGGACTGTCGACGAGCGCCCGGCGGAAGGCCTCGGTCTCGATGCGCAGCGTCCGGCAGGGCACCTGGACGAGGGTGGTATGGGGCGAAGCATCGACGCCGTTGAGGAGGGGCAGGCCCGTCATGCCCTCGGGCCCGACGATGCCGACCTCGGCCTGGGTGCCGTCGGCGGCATGGGCCACGACCGACAGCATCCCGGGCTCGGGGAAATGCACGGCCTCCACCGGCTGGCCGGGCGCTTCCAGGATCGCGCCCTGCTCGAAGGAGCAGCGCACGAGATCCGGACGAAGCCGATCGAAATCGACCGCAGTGAGCGCTCGAAGCAGACGGTTGCGAATGTCAGATTGAACGACGGGCGACGTCACAACTCCGGCAATCTCAAGTGGGGAGGCCGAACACGTCATCTCCCGGAGCCCGAACAGCGTCAGGCAACGAAGCGCACATGACACATTAGATGAGCCTTGTGAATAGAATGTCTTCGTACAGATTAGTCCGATACCGTACAAAGGTCGATTGCTCTATCTCTGTAAATGCAACTCCAAGGTTTATACTGAAAGAATAATCTTTAGTTGTTTACCCGGAGCTTCTATTCTCATTCCTTCTATGCCATCGTGAATTGTGTTCGGCCGCCTCCGTCGCGTATGGTTCGGAGGCGGAAGACGATACAGTGTTGCGTTCGGGTCACGGCACTCGGGTACCCCCGATGCGTCCCTTTCTCCCCGCGGGGATGCTTGAGGCCAGGGCACGGGCGGCCTAAGGTCCGTGTGAGGACGAAGGTGGGTAGCTCAAGCTGCTCAAGCGGTGCCGTTCGATCCGCGCGCGATGCGGCATTACCCCGGTGCGCGCCGGACAAGACGCTTATGCCTCGATACTTCCTCAACATCAGGGATCACGATGCCCTGATCGTCGATCCGGACGGCGACGACCTGCCGAACCTGGACGATGCCCGCATCATGGCGTTGGAAATCATCCAAGACATCATGGGGCGTCCCGAAACCTACGGCAATTCCCGACTCTGGAGCGCACGGTGCTTCGAGATCACCGACGAGTCCGGCACGATCCTCATGAGCATCCCGTTTCCGGGTGTCTGATAACGTACCTTTCCGCACATCACTGAACTCATCCAGAATGAAGGAGATTGTACGAGATAGTACAGACGCTGTGTCGCCAGTTCCCTGTGACGTCGATCCGTCTATGAGAGATCTCGATCCCACTTTCCGAGCAGCATAATTCTGATGGCTGCTCTATAGAGCTGCAACGTTTCATGTCGGTGCCGTCACAGCGATACGTTCGAAACCGGCTTCTCGGCACCCTCGAAGGGAACGATTACGACGCCGTCCGCGCAATCGCCGAGTCCGTATCCCTCTCGCGCCGCGATGTCCTGATCGCGGCCCACGCGCCGATCACCCATCTGCACTTCCTCGAATCCGGCATTGCTTCGGAGGTGGCCACCACGCCCGGAGGCCGGCGCATCGAGGTGTGCATCACCGGCCGGGAGGGCCTCGTCGGCGTACCCCTGCTGCTCGACGTGGACCGGACACCGCACGAAACCTTCGTGCAGATCGAGGGCGAGGCGGTGCGCGTGGAAAGCGAAGCCTTCCGCCGGTTGATCGAGGATCGGGTCAGCTTGCGGCAGGTCTTTGCCCGCTACGCCTACGTGACGCATCTCCAGACGGCCGATACCGCCCTGTCGAACGGCAGCCACACCCTGGAGGAACGCCTCGCCCGCTGGCTGCTGATGTGCCACGACCGGGTCGATGGCGACGAGTTCCCGGTGACCCACGAGTTCCTGTCGACGATGCTCGGCGTGCGCCGGCCCGGGGTTACCACCGCGATCCACAACCTCGAGGGCGCCGGAGCGATCAAGGCCCGGCGTTCGCACGTCCAGGTGCTGGATCGTGCCAAGCTGAAGGTCGCGGCTGGGGACAGCTACGGCGTGCCCGAGGCCGAGTACCAGCGCCTGCTCACGCCCGAACGCTGAAAGCGCGGCCGGTCGTCAGCGTACCGCAGGCTGGCCGGCGGCCTGGACCTTGGCGAGGACGCTGGCATAATTCTCCGGCGTGACGATGCCGACGAGCTTGTCGCGGATCGTGCCGTCCGGTCCGATGATGAAGGTCTCGGGAACGCCGTAGACGCCGAAATCGATGCCGGCGCGCCCCTCGACATCCATTCCGACCGCCTGGAACGGCACGCCGTTGCGCGTCAGGAAGCGGCGACCGTTCTCCGGCGTGTCCTTGTAATCGATCCCCACCAGCCGCACCCCGGGCTCCCGCGCGAGGCGCATCAGCTGGGGATGCTCGATCTGGCAGGGCGCGCACCAGGACGCCCAGAAGTTCACGACCGTGACACCGCCGAGAAGATCGCTGCGCGCAAGGCCGGGGACGGGCGCGCCGTTGGCCGAGAGGCCGGGCATCGCCGGCAGGGCGAAGGCGGGCGCGGGCTTGCCGATCAGAGCGGAGGGAATGGCGGCCGGGTCGACGCCCGAGCGGAGCCGCAGGAAGAAGATCCCGGCGAGCACCACGAAGGTGACCAGCGGCAGGATCACCAGGAGCGATCGGCGGGCCGGCGCCGGAGCCTCCGTCACGGGTTCGCTCACGGGCGCTCCCCCGCGCCGTCCTGCAGCGTGGCCAGCGCCCGCTTCTGCGTCCGGTGATCGCGCAGGGCGTGGCCGATCAGGGCGCCGATGACGAGGACGGTGAAGGCGTAGGCGCCGAGGATGTAGCCGGCATGCGGGCCGAGAATCATGTCCGAACCTCAGGGGCGTTCAGAGGGGCCGTGCAGGGGGCGGGCAAGCCGGGCAGCGGGGGCCTCAGAGCCCCTGCACGGCCTGTCCGATGGGGGAGGGCGCGGCGGTGGAGCCGCGTGAGGAGGGCTGGCCCGCATCGAGCCGCTCGGCCTCGCGAATCGTCAGGGCGCGGACCCGGCGGCGCAGGATCTCGGTACGCATGGCGTAGAGGTGCAGCGTCACCCCGAGCAGGGTGAAGGCGAGGATCATCTCCAGCAGCGGATAGAGCATGCTCGGATCGATGGCGGAGCCGCCCATGCGCATGATCGAGGCCGGCTGGTGCAGCGTCGACCACCAGTTCACCGAGAACTTGATGATCGGCAGGTTGACCGCGCCCACCAGCGTCAGGATCGCGATGGCGCGCGCGGCCCGGTTGGGGTCCTCGATGGTCCGCCACAGGGCGATGATGCCGCAATAGATGAGGAACAGCACCAGCATGGAGGTCAGGCGCGCGTCCCAGACCCAGTAGGTGCCCCACATCGGCTTGCCCCAGAGGGAGCCGGTCACGAGGCAGATCAGCGTGAAGGCCGCGCCGATCGGCGCGGCGGCGCGCTGCGCCACGTCCGCCAGGGGATGGCGCCAGACCAGGGTGCCGAGCGCCGAGAGCGCCATGGCCCCGTAGAAGAACACCCCCAGCCAGGCCGCCGGCACGTGGATGTACATGATCCGGACGGTCTCGCCCTGCTGGTAGTCGGGCGGCACCACGAACCAGGTCAGGTAGAGGCCGGCCGCGAGGAGCAGGGCCGAAAGACCCGCGAGCCACGGCATCACGGGCTGCGTCCAGCGCAGGAAGTGGCCGGGATGGGCGAGGCGAGTCCACATGGTCCGGCCCTCTAGCCCAGGGTGCGGTGCAGCGGCAATGCGGGGGTTACGCGCAGGTGGCCGAAGCGCTTCAGTTCTTCGTGTGCAATTCCTTGACGATGTCTCGTGTCAGGAACGTGGTCATCCGCTGCCAGGATTCGTCGGTATCGCCGCGGAAGTTGAGTTCGCGGGTGATCCGGGCGGCACCGGATTCCGTGTCCACCACGCGCGCGAACATCTGCATGATGAGCGTACTGCTCTTGTGGATGACACCGACGAAGACAAGCGGTGCCCCGGTCCTTCGCGCCTGCGCCAGGATGCAGACGGCATCAGACTCGGGACAGGCCTGTGCGAGGACCGCAGCCGATATCCCGATGATTCGGAACTCGCTGTCACCACCGAGTTGCGCAGAGAGGTCGCTTGCCATTGCCGTCAAACGGGACGTGTGGACCGCCGACTGATCATTCGGTTCACCCGAGGTGTCGAGCAATCGGATCGGCAGAATGGCGAGGTCCGGTGCGGGAAGGACTTCGGCCGGGGCAGCGCCGGTGGCCATGAGCCCTGTCAGCGCGGCGAGCAGAAAGGTCAGACGAACGCGACCGCGGCTGCGGATGAAGGTCGACGGCATGATGGGTTTCTCCCTGAGACCGCTTTCGCACGCTTCGGTGCATTGGGCCGGGCCTGGATCATGCCGGAGCAGCATCACAGGTCTTGCCATCTGGTGCCAACAGGCCAAGCCTCCGAAGCGGGGAGCGAACGCGATGCGAATCGGCTTGACGAAGGCACGCTCGATGGGACCCGTCGCGCAGGCGGTGGAGCGGGCTGGCGGCTCGGTCGCACGAGTTTTCCGGCGCGCAGACATGCCGCTGCGGCTCATCGAGGAGCCCGATCGGCTCATGCGTCTCTCCGATCAACTCTCCATTGTCGAGAACGCTGCGCGCGAGATCGGCGACGCAGCCTTACCCGCTCGTTTGTCGCTCGAAGCCGGGGTCGCGAGTCTCGGCCCTTACGGCGTGCGCGTCTGTGCCTCCGAAACCCTCGGTGTCGCCCTGAACCTGGGTACGGCCCTGATCAGCGAGCATCTTCAGACCGCGACTGCGATGGATGTGACCGTTCGCGATGGACGTGCCGACGTGACCTACGCTGTGACGGATGCGAGCGTGGTCGGGCGTCAGAAGAACGAGATCCTGGCGCTCGGCTACATCCTCGACGTGCTGCGACGATTTCTAGGGGCCGGTTTCGTGCCCGAGGAAGCCAGCGTTTCGGGCGCAATCCTGCAAGATCGCGGCGCGATCGAGGACGCGCTCGGCTGCGGCCTGAGTCTGCGCAGCGGCGCTAGCGTCCGTTTCGACGCCCGATATCTCGGGACACCCAACCCGTGCAGCGTTTCCGACGCGGACCAGATCGACGCCACACCTGTCCCCGATCCGGGCGACTTCCTTCTCTGCGCCGATCACTTGATCCGGCTCGGCATGCTTGAGTCGCGGCCGTCGATCGATTGGCTCTGTAGGCGACTCAGCCTGTCGCGCCGCTCGCTTCAGCGCCGGTTCGAGACTCACGGGACCACCTTTGCGGCCTGCCTGACAGCAGCTTTGGTATCAGAGGCGAAGCGGCAACTCGCATCCACCAATCGACCCATCGGACAGATCGCCCTGGATCTCGGCTACGCCGACCCGGCCCACTTCAGCCGCGCGTTCCAGGGCTGGACGGGATGTCCGCCCCGGGCTTGGCGGCATGGGATGCATTCCTGACCCGGATGAGCCTACGATCAGCCTGACGCTTTCAAAGTCCACCCGCTTAGATGCGCGGCTGCTGTACGCTTGGCCCGTGTGAGCCTGACCTCGGGGTCAGGCTCACACAGACTCGGCATCAGGAATTCGCCTGGAAGCCGGCGAGGGGCGCCACCACGCGGCAGATCAGGCCGGTGGGGGCGTAGTCGAGGCGGATCGTGCCGCCGACGGCGCCGACGAGGCCGCGCTCGATCAGCCGGGAGCCGAAACCCTTCCGGGTGGGGGGCACCACCGGGGGACCGTCCGCCTCGGACCAGGACAGGTCGACGATGGGCCCGGAGGCGTCGTCCCGCAGGGACCATTCCAGGGCGACGCGGCCCTCGGGGACCGAGAGCGCGCCATACTTCGCTGCGTTGGTCGCCAGTTCGTGCAGCATCAGTGCCAGGGACAGGGCGGCCTTCGCGCCGAGGGAGACCGGTGGGCCGGACAGGCGGAAGCGCCCGGGCTGGCGGTCGTCGTGGATCGAGAGGGCGCCGCGCATCACCGCCTCCATCTCGGCGCTCTCATGCACCCCGGCGAGCAGGATGTCGTGCGCCTTGCCGAGGGCGATGAGGCGCGCGGCCAGGGCTTCCTTGGCCGCCTCCACGTCCGTGACGTTGCGCAGGGTCTGCGAGGCGATCGCCTGGACGATGGCCAGGGTGTTCTTCAGCCGGTGGCTGAGTTCGCGGTTGAGGATGCGCTGCTGCTCGTCCGCCTCGACGCGGACGAGGCCGCCCCAGGCCCGTTCGGCCACCTCGCGGGCGAAGCCGACCTCGCCCGCGCTCCAGTCGCGTGCAGAGGTGTCGAGGACGTAGAGGATGCCGACCAGCCGGCCGCGCCGCAGGACAGGCACCTTGATGACCGCGCGGATGCCGAGGCGGGCATAGCTCTCGGGATCGTCGACGCGCTCCGGCGTGGCGGCGAGATCCCCAACGCTGATGACGTCGCCGCGCCCGAGGCGGACGACGCTCGCGGCCAGGGTGGGCCGCGGGGCGATGGGCAGTCCCTTCGCACCGGCGGCCTGCCGGGCGCCCGCGGCGACCCAGTCGGGGGTGATCGAGGCCACCTGCCCGCTGGGATCGACCTGGGCATAACCCGCGCGGGCGACGCCGAGGGTCCGGCCGAGGCTCTCGGCCGTGGCGGCCACGATCTCGGCATGGGTGCGCAGGTCGCGCAGGCGATCGCTGAGGGCGATCAGGGCCTCGCGGCGGGCATCGGCTTGCTTTTCCTCGGTGATGTCCTCGATCATCGCGGTGGCATGGATGTCGTTGCCGAGTTGCTGCGAGACGAGGTTGACCCGGGCCCAGATGATGCGCCCGTCGAGCCGCCGGTACCGCTTCTCCAGGCGGACCTGCATGGTCTGCCCGGAGGCGAGGCGCGCGTGCAGCGCCATCCGCTCGCCGTCATCCTCGGGCGGCGTCCAGCGGGCCAGGGAATGGCCGAGGATCTCGGCTTCGGGCGCGCCCCAGATTTCGCAGAGCTTGGCGTTCACCGCGAGGGCGCGAACGGTGCGGGGATCGAACTGGACGATGCCGATATTGGCGCCCTGGAACACGGCGCGGAACTGAGCGCTCGTCCGGTTCCGCTCGGTGAGGTCGAGCATGGCGCCGATCATCCGCAGTGGCGCGCCGGAGCCGTCGCGGACCGTGTAGCCCCGGTCGAGGACATCGGCATAGCTCCCGTCGGCGCGCAGGAAGCGGTACTCGTGACTCCAGTCGGCGGCACCACCGACGATCGCTGCGCGGATATCCGCCTCGACGCCTGCGCGGTCCTCCGGGTGGATCCGGGACAGCCACCAGGCGCCGGTGGGCTCGACCTGGTCCGGCGCCCAGCCATAGGCGGTGGTCAGTGCCTCGTTCCAGAGCACGACGTCGGCGTTGAGATCCCAATCCCAGATCGCGTCGTTGGTGGCCCGCGCCACGAGGCGATACCGTTCCTCGGTGGCACGCAGGGCGATCTCCGCCCGCTTGGTCTCCGTGATGTCCCGTACGGTGCCGACGAGGCGCGGGCCGCGTCCCGCCGCCGTCACCATCTGGCCGCGGGCCGCCAGCCAGCGCTCGGCAGCGCCGGCTCCGATCCGGTACTCGCAGTCGAACGTCCCCGACCCCGACGGATCGAGGGCGGCGCGCACGGCCCCGTCCACCCGCGCCAGGTCGTCGCCGTGCAGCGCGGGTAGGAAGGTGCCCACGTAGGTGACGGATTGTGTGCCGACGCCGAAGAGCGCGCGGGTCTGCGCGTCCCAGTGAAGGGTCTCGGTTACGACGTCGTAGTCGAAGATCCCGATGCCGGCGGCCTCCACCGCGAGCCGCAGCAGGAAGGCGTCGCCGCCGCACGCCGGTGCAGGCGACGAGTCCGAACCGGACGCATCCTGTGGCATGCCCTGCGGCCCGTCTGCGGGTGGTGTCGTCATCGTGGGGTTCGGGCGATCCGGTCTGGGGTGTTCGCGGGAGGGGTCGGTCGATCAGGCCAGTTCGGGGTCGGCGAGGGACCGAATCCCCTCCGGTCTCGCCCGGTTGATCGCCGGCGGAACCGCGAGCAGCAGGCCGTCGGCCCCGTAGATCGCGCCGAGGACCGCCTCGTAGTGACGCCGGACCACCCCGTGGCACTCGCAGGCCTCCATCTCGGCCGCGGGCCTGCTGCGCATGATGATGCGCCCCCGCCCGACCTCGATCAGGCCCTGCCGCTGAAGCGCGCTCAGGATCCGGGTCAGGTAGGTCCGCTGCACGCCGAGCATGGCGGCGAGGAGCTCGTGCGTCACCGGCAGGGATTCCGTTCCCATCCGGTCCTGCAGGGTCAGGAGCCAGCGCAGGCAGCGGGCCTCGATCGGGTGCAGGGCGTTGCAGGCCACCGATTGCAGCACCTGCGCCAGCAGGCAATCGCCGTAGCGGGTGAACAGGTTTCGCAGCAGCGGCGAACGCGCTTTGACCTCCTGCAGGCGCGCGGCGTCGAGGCGGAGCACCGGGCCGCCGATCTGTACCACCG
Source organism: Methylobacterium sp. FF17 (assembly GCF_025813715.1). Taxonomy (NCBI): domain Bacteria; kingdom Pseudomonadati; phylum Pseudomonadota; class Alphaproteobacteria; order Hyphomicrobiales; family Methylobacteriaceae; genus Methylobacterium; species Methylobacterium flocculans. Next base: position 5,569,206 of record NZ_CP107532.1, on the reverse strand, counting down.
CATGCGTCGAGGCCGGGAGGAAGCCGCTGCTGACGACACCCCCCACCGCGCCCTCACGGCCGACAGTGGCGGTCTCGGCGCCACGCCCGTCCCGCATGACCACCATCAGGCTGACGACGGTTCGGTCACATGGAAAAGCAATCGCCGTGACGGACGTCCCGACCTCGAACAATGTCTCGCCGCGCTGACAGGTGGAGACTTCAAGATACGGGTCGAGCAACGCCCGATCTTCGGCGCGCAGAGAATCGAGGAGAAGATTGCCCGGAAGGGGCGGGCCGGAGGCCAAGTCCATGGAGCGCGCTGTGTTCACCGTCTGTCTCTCCGGCGTGTAGCGCATCGTCACCGAGGCCGTCTGTCTACAAGTAGACGTAGCTCGGACAATTTTGTCGAATTCATGGGCAGGGTTTGATGGGGAGGCAATCACCGGCCCGAGATCCGCAGAACCGGCTGCCCCTCGTGCATATAGTGCCGGGGCCGATTCCCCGGAACACGAGGGTTCAGGCCTGCCCGGCCTCGTCCCCCTCGCCGATGCAGTCGAGGGCGCGCTCCACGGCCGTCACGGCGTCCAGGAGGTTCTGAACCGTGCGCTCGACCTCGCGGGCCGGGCGCCCCATGGAGGCGGCCCGGGCGCTCACGACCTCCAGCTGTTCCAGGAGGGCGAAGAGGTCGTCGGCGACCGCGACCACGTCGGAAACCGCGGCGGGCGGGGCCGGAGGGCGTCGGAGGAAGGGGACCACGTTGCTCATCGCCAGCATGTGTCGCGTGTTCGTGAGCAAAGCGCCAGCCTGAGGGGACCGGGATTTCACACGTTCGGCCTGAAAACCGGGGCTTCCTTTCCGCCAAGGTGAGCGGTTTCGTGGCGCGGTGACATCACTCCGGCGGGAACCGGCGACGATTCGTTAGCCTTGCGCTTGACGCGCGCCGGACCGCGGCAGCACCACGGGCGGGCCTCATCACCAGGATCCCGACCGATGCGCCTCGCTTCCCTCGTCCTCGCCGCCACCCTCCTGGGCGGCCTCTGCGCCTGCAACAGCGACAGCCCGAGCGGCCGCAGCGGCCTCTCGGAGTCTTTCGACACCAGCAACTACCGCCGTTCCAGCGACACCAACGGCACGCAGACCCGGCGCGACGTGAACCGCCAGTACACGCAGCCCTCGATGCCCTCGATCGCCAGCCGCGGGAACTGACTCCGCGATGCCCCGGATCGCCACCGCGATCCGGGTGACGCTCAGTTCTTCGCCAGCGCGTCCGCGAACGCGATCATGCGGTTGCGGGCATAGGTGGGCAGGCCGGCGCTGATCGAGGTGCCGGTGTTGAAGGACGAGTTGCCCATCAGCACCTGGGCCGGCAGCAGGTTCTTGAGCACCGGCACGCGGGCATATTCCTGCTTGCGGTCGAGGACATCGGCCTTGATCGCGAGGGCCATGTAGGTGGTCACCACCGTCTTCGACGGATCGCCCGGCATGGGCTGGAAGACCGCGAGGAACTTGCCGAAGCGCAGGATCTGGTTGACCCAGAAGATCGTCTGCTCCAGCCCCCCCGTCACAGGGGTATCGAGCTTGGTCAGGCCCGCCAGGGGCCCGGCCTCCGCCGGAGGCAGGGTCCGCAATTCGCTCTGGAACGCGACGAACTCGGCGATCTTCTTGCTGGCGCCGTCCTCTAGGCGGTTGGCGAGCTTCACGCCGAGCGGCAACTTGCCCTCGAGGTCATAGCGCGACTCGATGCAGGTCGTGCCGACATCGCACCAGGGCCGGTCGGGCCGCCGGGCGAAGGCTGCGGCCGGGTCCTTGGTCGGCGTGACGTCGGCGGGGTTGAGTGCCTTGTGCTTGATGACCGGGTCCATCTTGGTGACGAAGCCGAGGGTCGCGTAGGACGCGAGGTCGATGGTCTCCGGTGCCCGGTTCACCACGAAGCGCCCCTGCGCCACGTAAACCTTCAGGGTCTCGTGCCGGCGCTTGGCGACACCGTTCAGGGTCTGCACGTAGTCGGGCTCGGCATAGGCCGGGTGGGGCGCCAGCGCGGCGCGCTCGCCCGGACGGAGGCGGCCCCAGTCGAGGTAGGGCACGAGGCCGTTCTCGGGCTTCGCCGGATCGTCGCGATGATCCGTGAACAGGATGGTGCCGGGTTTCAGGGTCGCGACGCCGGTCGCCTCGATGGAGGGCACGTCCCTGATCCGGTCGGAGGCCGGCGAACCGGCGGCGGGTTGCAGCTTCATGCCCTCTTGGGCGGTGGCCCGGAGCGCGCCCGGGGTCGTCAGGACCAGGGCAAGGAGAAGGGTCGCCGGAGCTTGGCTGCGCACGTCGGGGCCTCGATCAGTCGGGAAAGGGGAAGGGCGGCAGCTGCGTCCTAGAAGCGCGGCTCGTCACCGAACAGGTAGTCGGGATCGCGGCGGCGCGGACGCGGCCGGATCTCCTCGTCGTCCCCGAAGGGGGAGCGCTGCGTGCCGGGCCAGGGCTGATAGGTCTCGCCCTGCGCCCGGCGGCTGCGCCGCTCGCCATAGGGATCGAGGAGATCGGATTCGGGCAGCGCGCGCCGGCCTCCGCTCAGACCGCCGAAGAGGCCGCCTGCGGTGTCGGGCGCGTCCTCGTCCGCGCCGAGGTCGCCATCCTCGGCATCGGGACGCATGGCGGTCCGGGTCTCGCGCGGCAGGAGCTGATACTGGGTGTCGGCCATGCGGCCGTCCTTGATCCGGAAGTGCTCGCGAAAGCCACCGCCTTCCACCCGCTCGCCGCTGCGCGGCTCGATGCTGGCATCGGCGAGAAACGGGCGCGCCTCCGGGGAGGGCGGAGCGAGGGGGGTGCGCGGGACCCCGTTGGCCCAGGCGGCCTGAAGGATGGTGCCGGCGATCGGAACCGCGAGGTGCCCGCCGGTCTGACCACGCCCGAGGGTTCTGCGGGTGCCGTCGGCGTTATCGTAGCCGACCCAGACCACGATCGTGATCTCGTTGGTGAAGCCCGCGAACCAGGCGTCGTTCTCGTTCTCCGAAGTCCCGGTCTTGCCGGCGATCGCGGATGAGAACCGGCTCAGCGCCGCGGCGGTGCCGTGGTTGGTCACCCCCTGAAGCATGGTCTTCAACTGGTAGAACGCCACCCGGTCGGCCGACCCGATGCGGGCCGGCGCCCGCGCCTCGCGGGTATAGAGGGTCTTGCCGTCGCGCTCGACGGATTCGAGGGCGTAGGGCGCCGGCCGCGCGCCCTCGTTGGCCACCGCCGCGTAGAAGGCGGCCAGATCCACCATCCGCACGGGCTGGGCACCGAGCACGAAGGGGTAGTAGCGCTCGCACTCGGCGTAGATCTGGGCTTCCAGGGCCAGGTCGCAGACCTTCTGCAGGCTGGCCGGCGCCTTGTCGGCGATGCCGCCCTGCAGCAGACGGGCCGTGACGAGGTTCTTCGAGAATTCGAGGCCCCGGCGCAGTGTCGTGGCCCCGGCCCCGCCGCCGTCGTAGTTCTTGGGCGACCAGGAATCGCCGACGCCGCCGATGGGCGGCAGGGTGACGGCCGAGTCCATCACCAGGGTGTTGGGCTGCAGGCCGGCGTTCAGGGCGGCGAGGTAGGTCAGCGGCTTCAGGGTCGAACCCGGCTGGCGCACGGTCTGGGTCACGCGGTTCAGCTGGCTCACCGGGTACGAGAAGCCGCCCGCCATGGCGAGGATGCGCCCGGTGCGGTTCTCCAGCACCAGGGCCGCGCCCTGCACGCCGGGGCGCACGCGCAGGTCGGCGCGCGGCGCCTTTCCGTTCGGGTCGCGCAGCTTCACCCGCACCACGTCGTAGGGCTGGAGTTTCCCGCGCGCGGGGCCGGGCTCGAGGCTGGCAGTGCGGCCGTCGGCGAGGCCGACCTTCGCCGTGCCACCGCGCCCGGTGTCCAGCACCACGGCGAGCGGCCAGTGCACGTCGTAGAGCACGGGCCGGGCGGTCTCCAGCGCCCGCTGCCAGGCGGCTTTGGGGCGCTCGACCTTGGACGCGGCCTTCTCGGCCGCTTTCTCCGCGGCGGCCGCCACCTTGCGCTCGGCCTTCGTCTTCGGGGCAGGGGTGGGTTTCGGCGCATCGCCGACGAGGAGAGGCACGCCGAGGGGCGAAGCTTCGGGAGCCGGCGCCGCCCCCTCGAGCTTGCGCACCGCGTCGGCGATGTTCAGCTCGGGCCCCTCGTAGCGGGCGCGGCCGGTGGCGCGCTCGTAGGTGGCGAGCCCCTCCTGCAGGGCGGTCTCGGTGGCGGTCTGCAGGCCGGCATTGAGGGTCGAGCGCACCACGTGGCTGGCGGCGGTGAGCGAATCGACCCCCGCGAAGGTGCGCGCCTCGCGGGTGAGATGATCCACGAAGTAGAAACCGGAATCGCGCCGGGCCGCCTCGACGGATGTCAGCCCCAGCGGGGCATTGGCCGCCTCCGCGAGTTGCGCCTCGGTGATGACGCCCTCTTCCTTCATCCGGGCAAGCACGTAGGCGCGGCGCTCGCGGGCCCGGTCGGGGTACTTGTCGGGGCTGTAGAAGTTCGGCCCCTTGGGCATGCCGGCCAGCAGCGCCGCCTCGGTGACGCTGAGTTGGCCCACCGATTTGCCGAAGTAGCTGCGCGCCGCCATCTCGATGCCGTAGGCGCCGCGCCCGAGATAGATGCCGTTGAGGTAGAGTTCGAGGATGCCGGCCTTCGAAAGGATGTGCTCCAGGCGAGAGGCCACGATCATCTCGCGGATCTTGCGCTCGTAGGTGACGTCGTCGCCCACCGAGAGGTTCTTGACCACCTGCTGGGTGATGGTGGAGCCGCCGGCGGGGCGGCCCGGGGACGCGAGGTTGCCGATGAAGGCGCGGATCACGCCGCGCTCGTCGATGCCCTTGTGGGTCTCGAAGCGCTTGTCCTCCGCCGCCACGAAAGCCTTCTGAACCATCACCGGCACCTCGCCGATCGGCACGCTGAGGCGCCGGCCGTTGGCCTCGAAGGCCTCGGCGTAGCGCTTGCCCGCCCCGTCGAGGATGAGGCTGGCGCCCGGCAGCTTGCGCTCCTTCAGGGCCTCCGCCGAAGGCAGGTCGATCAGCGCCTTGTTGTAGAAGGCGATCACCTCGCCCGCGTCGAACGGGGAATCCTTCAGATTCTCGCCCTTGCAGAACTGGCGGTAGCTGACGTTCAACTCGCCGATATCGAGGCCGTGCAGGATCTTCGGGGCGCTCGCCCCGGCCACGGCGGAGGGATCCTCCATCGCGGTGGAGATGAGTTCGTCGAGGTTGATGTCCTCGATGTCGAAGGCCTTGCGCATGTGGGCGCAGCCGTCGCGCAGGATCTGGACCACCTGGGCCTTGTCGGCCACCGGATCGAACTGCGTCTTCACCGCGTCCGGCCGCGTCGTGACCTGACTGAGCGTCAGCGCCGTGGCGAACAGCTTGATCAGGATGATGTTCATGCGGGCCGGGATACCGGAAGCTGGGTCATGACGCGGAGGGGCCGTACGGTCATAGCCGAGACCACGGGCGCAAGCGTGGCAGATGTGCGGCACAACGCGGCTGATTTAAGGAGACAAGGGTGGGTGATCTTAGGGATGAACGCGGAGATGGGTCGTGCCCCGCATCCGCACCCATCCCGGCGACATCCTCGCGGACGAGGACCTGACTCCGCTCGGCCTCTCGGCCCGCCAGATCGCGGCGGAGATCGGCATGCCCCCCAATCGCATCTCGGAGATCGTCCGGGCCCGGCGCGGCATCACCGCCGATACCGCGATCCGGCGCGGCGTGCGGTTCGGAACGTCACCGCAGTTCTGGCTCAACCTCCAGAACGCCCACGACCTGTCGAAGGCGCGTGCGACGGCGGAGTATTCCGCCGTCCGCGCCCGCGAGGCCGAACCCGCCGCGACGTCCTAGGGGGGCGCCTCGATCCTACTTGTTGCGTCCCAGCAGCACCAGCCAGCCGACACCGATCACGCACACCATCGCGCCGACCGTGACGAAGGCGGGGGTGCCGAGGTCCATGAAGCGCGGTGCCAGCTGCGTCGCGAAGGCAGCCACGATCAGCGCCACGGCGATGCGGGCGGCAGCGCGCTCGATGCCGCGGGTGAGCTTCTCGATGCCCTTAAGTTCGATCTCCACGGTGACGCGGCCCTGCTTCAGGCGCACCAGCATGAGGTGGATCAGGGTCGGCAGCTCGGAGGCCGCGCCGAACAGGCCCGCGCCCACGGCCTCGACCTTGCGGGTGAGGCCCTTGATCGAGAACTGCGAGGCGAGCTTGCGCTTCACGGTCGGACCAGCGGCCGAGAAGAGGTCGAAGCCGGGATCGAGCTGGCGCATCACCCCGTCCGCCGTCACCAGCCCCTTGAACAGGATGGCCAGATCGGTCGGCATGGCGAGGTCGTTCTCGCGGGCCATGGTCATGAAGTCGGTGAGCAGCGCGCCGAAATCGAGGGAAGCGCCGGTGTGGCGGGCGACGAAGGCCTGCGACGAAGCTTCGAGCTTGGTCAGGTCCGGGTTGCTCGACCCGCTCCAGTCGAGGAGCACGGCCATCAGCCCATCGGAATCCTCCTTCAGCATGGCGCCGATCAGCATGAGGAGCTGCGTGCGGCGGCGCTGGGACAGGCGGCCGATGATCCCGAAATCGATGAAGCCGATCCGGTTGTCCGGCATGATCAGCATGTTGCCGGGATGCGGATCGGCGTGGAACACGCCCTCGATCAGCGCCATCTGCAGGAAGGCGTCGGTGCCCTTCTGGGCGAGTTGCACCTTGTCGTAGCCGGCGGCATCGAGGCGGGCATGGTCGTTGGGCGGGATGCCGTGCACGAATTCCTGCACCAGCACGCGCTCGGAGGTCCACTCCCAGTGGATCTTGGGCACCACGATGTCTTCGCGGTCGGCGAAGATCGCCGCGATGGTCTCGCAGTTGCGCGCCTCGTTGATGAGGTCGAGCTCGCCGTAGAGGCCGCTTGCGAGGTGGCGCATCTGCTCCTGGGGCTGGTAGCGGCCGAATTCCGGCCATTCGTCCACGACGATGCGGGTGGCGTGCCCCATCAGGCGCAGGTCCGCCTCGATGATCTTGCGGAGCCCTGGCCGCAGGACCTTCACCACCACCTCCTCGCCGGTATGCAGCCGGGCGCGGTAGACCTGCGCGATCGAGGCGGCGGCGAGCGGCGTGGTGTCGAACTCGGCGAAGACCTCCGAGGGCGGGGCCCCGAGATCCTCTTCCAGCTGCGGGCGGATGCGCTCCCACGGGATCGGCGAGACCTGGCTGTGGAGTTTTTCCAGTTCCTCCGTCCATTCCGGGGTCAGGAGGTCGGGCCGGCTCGCCAGGATCTGGCCGAGCTTCACGAAGGTCGGCCCCAGGGTCTCGATGGCCCGGCGCACCCGCTGTGGCTGCGACAGGCGGGCGATGTCCACCTGCGGTGTCCGGCGCTTGGCGAGGCGCGCCACCTGCGCGAGGCCGAGGCGTTCCACGACCTTCGTGACGCCGAAGCCGATGAGGACGGACGCGATCTCTCCGAGGCGCTGCCGGTCCCGTGCGGCGACGAAGGCGGTTTTCAACATGTGCGCAAGGGACCCGGGAGGGAAGGGAGCCGTCCGGAACGTGCGGCCGGATGTTGGTTAAGGCTCCGCTAGCCCCGTGGCGAGGCCGAAGTTTGACGGATCGGTGCTCGGAGACGCGACGGATTCGCGCCCGCGCCGATCTCGGGATAGACAGGCTGGCTCCGCGCCGCCGCGGCGCCATTCCGCGAGACCCCTGATGCCAGGCACGCCCCGCGCCGGAATCGTTCCGGTGACCCCCTTCCAGCAGAACTGCACGCTGATCTGGTCGGACGAGACCAAGGTCGGCGCCGTGGTCGATCCGGGCGGCGACCTCGACCGGATCGAGACGGCGATCGCTGCGCAAGGCATCACCATCGAGAAGATCCTGCTCACCCACGGGCACATCGATCATGCGGGCGGCGCGGCCGAGCTGCGCGAGCGCCTGGCCGTGCCGATCGAGGGACCGCACGAGGCGGACCGCTACCTCCTCGACAGCCTGCCCGAGACGGGTGCCAATTACGGCCTCGACGGGGCCCGGGTGGTGACGCCCGACCGCTGGCTCGTCGATGGCGACCTCGTCGAGGTCGGCGGCCTGACCTTCGACATCCTGCACGCACCGGGGCACTCTCCGGGCAGTGTGGTGTTCATGAGCCGTGACGCGCGCTTCGCGCTGGTGGGCGACGTGGTCTTCAAGGGCTCGGTCGGCCGCACGGATCTGCCCGGCGGCAGCCACGAACAGCTGATCCGGGCGATCAAGGACAAGGTTCTGCCGCTCGGCGACGATGTGGCCTTCATTCCCGGCCACGGCCCCACCAGCACGCTGGGCGAGGAGCGGATGACGAACCCGTTCCTGCAGGATTGAGGCGTCAGGACGCCCCCACAGAACACCGTTCGAGGCGTCCTCGGGGATGCCTTGACCGGAGGTTAACGCGGGTCGCCTAGAATGGCTCTGTTTCCGGGCTCCCAGAGCCCCGGAAACGATGCATTCTCAACGCGAAACGCCTATATTGCGTGAGCAAGTAAGAAACGCAGGCGTGCGGGGGTTCGGCCTGGGCCGACGAGCCCAGCCCAAGTGCCCGCCTGCCCGAGGAAGTTCATGTCCGACAGCTCCCACAACCTCGCCGCCGATGCCTACGGCGCGGAATCCATCCGGGTCCTCAAGGGGCTCGACGCCGTGCGCAAGCGCCCCGGCATGTATATCGGCGACACCGATGACGGCTCGGGCCTGCACCACATGGTCTACGAGGTGGTCGACAACGCCATCGACGAGGCGCTCGCGGGCCACGCGGACCTCGTCACCGTCACCCTCAATCCCGACGGTTCGGTCACGGTCTCCGACAACGGCCGCGGCATCCCCACCGACATCCACAAGGAGGAGGGGGTCTCGGCGGCCGAGGTCATCATGACCCAGCTCCATGCCGGCGGTAAGTTCGACCAGAACTCCTACAAGGTCTCCGGCGGCCTGCACGGGGTGGGCGTCTCCGTCGTCAACGCCCTCTCGCAATGGCTCCGCCTGCGCATCTGGCGCAACGGCAAAGAGCACGCGATGGAGTTCCGCCACGGTGACGCGGTCTCGCCGCTGGTGATCGTCGGCGACGGCAACGGCCGGCGCGGCACGGAGGTGTCGTTCCTGCCCTCCACCGAAACCTTCACGATGATCGAGTTCGATTACGCGACGCTGGAGAAGCGCCTGCGCGAGCTCGCCTTCCTGAACTCCGGCGTGCGCATCGTGCTCACCGACGCCCGCCACGCCGAGCACAAGCGCGAGGAGCTGTTCTACGAAGGCGGTATCGAGGCCTTCGTGCGCTACCTCGACCGCTCGCGCAAACCCATCGAGGGCATGCAGAAGCCCGTGATGGTGCGGGCCGAGCGCGACAACATCCGCGTCGAGGTGGCGTTGTGGTGGAACGACTCGTTCAACGAGACCGTGCTGCCCTTCACCAACAACATCCCGCAGCGCGATGGCGGCACCCACATGGCGGGCTTCCGCGCCGCGCTGACGCGCCAGATCACCGGCTATTCCGAATCGTCCGGCATCGCCAAGCGCGAAAAGATCTCGCTCACCGGCGAGGATTGCCGCGAGGGCCTCACCGCCGTGATCTCGGTGCAGGTGCCGGACCCGAAATTCTCTTCGCAGACCAAGGACAAGCTCGTTTCCTCCGAGGTGCGCCCGGCGGTCGAGAACGTCCTCAATGAGGGCCTGTCGAACTGGCTCGAGGAAAATCCAGCGCTCGCCCGCTCGGTGATGGCCAAGGTCATCATGGCGGCCTCGGCCCGCGAGGCGGCCCGGAAGGCCCGCGAGACCGTGACCCGAAAGGGGGTTCTCGACATCGCCTCGCTGCCCGGCAAGCTCGCCGATTGCCAGGAGCGCGATCCCTCGAAGTGCGAGATCCTGCTGGTGGAGGGTGATTCCGCCGGCGGCTCGGCCAAGCAGGGCCGTGACCGCACCTTCCAGGCGGTCCTCCCGTTGCGCGGAAAAATCCTGAACGTCGAGCGCGTGCGGGCCGACCGGATGCTGTCCTCGGCCGAGATCGGCACGCTGATCACGGCGCTCGGCGCCGGCATCGGCCGCTCGTCGACCGACCGCGAGGGCTTCAACCCGGAGAAGCTGCGCTACCATCGCATCATCATCATGACCGATGCCGACGTCGACGGTTCGCACATCCGCACCCTGCTGCTGACCTTCTTCTTCCGGCAGATGCCGGAGGTGATCGAGCGCGGGCACCTCTACATCGCCCAGCCGCCGCTCTACAAAGCCGCCAAGGGCAAGTCCGCGATCTACCTCAAGGACGAGCGGGCACTGGAGGATTACCTCATCGATGCCGGCGTCGAGGGGGCTGTGCTGCGGCTCGCCTCCGGCACCGAGTTCGGCGGTGCGCAGCTCAAAGCCCTGGTTGAGGAGGCGCGCCAGTTCCGGGGATTGATGCAGGCGCTCCACACCCGCTACGACCGGGCCGTGGTCGAGCAGGGCCTGATCGCCGGCGCCTTCCGCGCCAATGTCGACGAGGCACCGGCCGAAGCCGAGGTGCTGGCCGAAGAGATGGCCCGGCGCATGGACCGGATCGCCGACGACATCGAGCGCGGCTGGGAAGGCTCGGTCGCGGAGGGCGGCTACGTCGTCAGCCGGACCTTACGCGGCGTGCGTCAGGTGGTGACCCTCGACGCGTCGCTGCTGGCCTCGCAGGAGGCCCGTCGTCTCGCCGACCGGGCCGAGGCCCTTCGCGAGATCTACGACCAGCCCGTCACCTACGCCCGCAAGGGCGACGAGACGACCCTGCACGGCCCCGTCGGCCTGTTCGAGGCGGTCATGGCCTTCGGCCGCAAGGGCCTTCAGCTCCAGCGCTACAAAGGGCTCGGCGAGATGACGGCCCAGCAGCTCTGGGAAACCACCCTCGACCGCGACGTGCGCTCCCTCCTACAGGTCAAGGTCAAGGACACCCAGGACGCCGACGACCTGTTCGTGAAGCTCATGGGCGACGTGGTGGAACCCCGCCGCGAGTTCATCCAGGACAACGCGCTGAGCGTGGCCAACCTCGACGTCTAGAGGCTGTCATGATGGTCAGCCCGGCATTACGTGCGAAACGTCCGGCAATTCGCGCGAAATTTCCGGAGCTCATTCGCAAAGGCTGTATGGTTTGGACACTGAATGTTCGGTGAGCTCTCCGCGCCGAACACCTTAGGATGAAAGATACAGCCGTTGGCGAATCTCGCTGGCTTGCAGAAAGCGCCATTCTAAGCAATGGCACCTGCGATGCTGCTGGGTAACCACCGGAATAGAAGCAAGGCCGAGCGCCATCCCAGGCTGCTGGAACGACCCTGAGGATGGCGACAGGCCGACGTCGAGGGACAGCATCTCCGTCCGCTCCACCTTGCACGGAGCCGGGCCCCGGTTCAGTCATCACCGAGAGGTGGGGCGAACGCCAGGCAGGCCTGTCGGCTCCCAGGTAAACTCTGCGCCCGCTTCCTCAAGTGCCCGCCGCAGGGCCGCGACGCTGTCCCGCCGCGGCCGGACCGTCACGACTTCCTCCTCCAGGCGCCGCACCGTCGAGACCGACAGGGACGCCCTCGCGGCCAACTCGGCGCAGGACCAGCCGACGATGCCGCGAGCACCGCGGATCTGCGCCGGGGTCAGGTCGAGCGAGGCGGGCGGGACGGGAGAGGGGCTCAAATCCGGCGGAACGTCCTCGAAGCGTCTCCGCCCGGGAATGGCGAGGCACACCCCGGTCCACTCTCGGACGGAACCGTCCCGGTTCAGGATCGGGACCCCGCGCGAATTGAACCAGCGATAGATCCCGTCCGCACAAAGGATGCGGTAATCCGTGTTGTAGGGGGAGGCATGTGACACAGCCGTGCGCCACGCCGCCTCGGTCCGCGGACGATCCTCGGGGTGCACCGCCCCGAGCCATCCGGTTCGCTGCACCTCTTCCTGGGATTGGCCGGTCAGTTCCAGCCACTGCGGCATCTCCAACACCGCCCCGTCCGGGCTCGCGTACCAGACCACGGCCGCGGTCGCCTCGATCAACGCGCGGCATCTGTCCTGCTCCTGCTCGACCGAGCGTCGCGCCTCGTGACGCTCCGTGACGTCTTGGACGACGCCGATGGCGCGGCTCGGTCGGTCGTCCGCTCCGAGGAGAACCTCGGCCCGGCTTGAGATCCAGCGCTGCGTCCGATCTGGTCGGATGATCCGGAATTCCCGCTTCACGGCATGCCCCGCCCGCAGGAGCGTCAGGAGATCGGCCTGCGCGGCGCGATCCCCGGGATGCACCATTTCCCTGATGAGGGAGAAGGTCACCTCGACGGACGGATCCAGACCGAGGATCCTGTAGAGGCCGACCGATGCCCGGATGTGGTCACCGGCCATGTCGCTGGACCAGAAACCGATCTCGCCGCCGTCCTCGATGAGCTTTAGGAAATGCCGTGAGGAGAGACCGCGTCTGCCGGATTCCTCTGAATGCGAGGGCCCCATCGGCCACATAAGGGATCGCGTAGGCATCGTTTTCGCTCTTTTGCCACGCCTACGGCCGCGCATGCCGATGTGGAACGTTCATTCAGAGGTGGAATACTCTTTTCCATGAATAAATTCGATGCCTATGCGCGGCCAGATGAGATGCGCAATCGTCGCGCGCCAGTGGCCTGTGCGAACCTGCCGTGGGGATCGGAGCGTCTCCCCGCCACCGGACCCATGGCTCGGACAGCGCCGATGTCTGGGACGTGACGCCCCTCACCCGCGGCCATGACATAAGCCGGCCTTCGACCAATCGCACCTGTGGACGCCGAGCCTGTGACAATCGACGTCTGGCCGCTGCGCGAACCTTACCCAACGGCAAGGCAACGGATAGTACGTCTAGCCGTGGATGTGACCGGAATGTGCTTGCGTGATCGGCTTGGGACGATGACCACATGCGCCTGAGCTGCCAAGTACAGTTCGCTTAGGGCCCAGCCGAACTTACCCGGGTCAAGGTCCTCCTTACAGTCAGCCCCGGGCAGCGTAGACTCGATGAGGCAGCCCGGCTCAGCGTGGCGCAAAGCAGGAAGCGTCCTCTTACGGAGCAGGAGCTGAGCCTCTTCGACGAAGTTCGACGCCGTTTCGGAGTCCGATGCCTATGGAATTTCGCGCCCACGCCGACGGTCGAGGGCAACCGGGCGGTGACCGCGAGACACGAGCCGCCCGGCGACATGACAGCCTGGCGCTTCGAACCGAGGTCTCCGGTACGGATGCCATCTAACGGGTTCCAGAGGAGGGTCGCTCGGGTCCCGGGTGCGCTGAGGTAGTACCTCGATGACGAAAGCGGACGGCGCGTCGTCTGACGGCGCCTTGAAGCCATACCGGTGTCGGCCTGGGTTCGCCGGTCGGGGACCCGTTCGCTCACCTGTCCGAGGCGGCAAGGCTTGAGAATCTCGCAGGGTAAAATACTCCGCTATGGAGGTGTAAATACTGGAAGTGAGGCCGGTTGAAAAATATGAGGTCGACTTACCGATAGGGCTCACTTCACTATACTTCATGTCCGGTTGAACCCGGGCGCTGGCTTCTAGATCTGAACATCGAGAGCAAAAGCGAGAGCGCCGCGTTTAATGGATCGATCCAGCTCATCCGCGTGGAGACAACGATAGAGCTGACCGTCGCAATGCGCGGATCTCGCTCTTTCTCACTCCTCCCACCGACCTGCGACGCAAGCGGTGTTCATCCGGGCGAAATCGAAGGCAAGCATACTCGTGAAGGAACTCGCACCGCTGGCTATGAATAAACGCTTGAACGCGCCGGGGCGAGCTTGTCGATGATGGGTAGAAGTGCGGCATGAGACAAACACAGGCCGAAGGACATACGATGGATGGGACCATCGTGCCCGACGGCGTGATGCCACGCGGATCGGACTCGCGCCTGCACAGGCATGCGAACGAAGCATGGAAAATCCTGAATCGGCATAACATCGCGCCGACAGCCCGCAACTACGAACTCTTCCTGCATCTCCAGCAAGGAGCGGCTCCGACGCTCGCTCGCCAGCTTCGCGAACTCCTTGAACGCGGCACGCCGTCCGATGCGGAGCTCGAAGAAATGCATCGGCGCCACCTCTCGCCCGAGTTCGACCTCGACGCGATGGCCGACGGTTCGCAAGCCCTCGAACGGGAGGCGCAGGCCTTGGTCGAACGAATGACCGGGGGACGCGACGGGTTTACGGAATACGGGCAAGTCCTCGACCTGTGGAACAAGCGCCTCGGGCATACGTCGACGGTCCAGGCGCTCGTGCAGGCGGTCGCGGCATTGGCATCGGAGACGACCAAGGCGAGCCAGCGCAACCGGGAGCTGGAACGCGAACTCACGGCATCGACACGGCGGATCGCGAAGCTACGGACCAGCCTGTCCGACGTCCGTCAGCGGGCTGCGGTCGACGATCTGACGGGCGTTGCGAACCGACGGGCCTTCGAGACCCGGCTGCGTCGGTTGATCGCCCGGGCCAAGGAGTCGGGCGGACCAGCCTTCTGCGTGGTCCTCCTGGACGTGGACCATTTCAAGCGGTTCAACGACACGTACGGCCACCAGACCGGCGACGCGGTGCTCCGGCTGATCGCCCGGCTGCTCGCGGATCACGTCCAGCCGGCGGACATGGTGGCACGGTACGGTGGCGAGGAGTTCGCGCTCCTTCTATCCGGCGCCGACAGCGGAACCGCTGCACGGCTGGCGCAGCGTATCCGAAACGCGCTCCGAGGCCGGCGTCTCATCAAGCGGGAGACCGCTGAGGAGATCGGCCACGTCACCGTCTCGGCGGGCGTCGCGCAACACACGGCGGACGAGGGCATGGGGGCTCTCGTCGCCCGCGCCGATAGGGCCTTGTACGAGGCTAAGCGAAACGGCAGGGACCAGGTCGCCGTCGACGAGGGCGCTGGGGCAAGCCCTGCCGGCCCGTCACCGAGCTAGGCGCACGCCCCCGCAATTGGACCCCCGGTGGAACGGCGATGCGGCGCGTGATGCCGGTCGAAGGGTGATCACCGGTCGGACATGCCAACGGAACGAATGCATACGACGGATTACAGGCTTTCGCTCTAGGTGAGCCTTTCGCCTGACGGGCTGTGTCGCCGCCTCCGCGGCGAAGCCGACGCTCCATGACCGGTAGGCGATGTGTCCGCCGTCCACGATGACGACAGTGCCTCCGTCGGCAGCGGAACGCCTTGCGCTGGATCAAGGATCGGCATCGGTCGAATTTTTAGAACCATGCCACGAACCCTCTGAATGGGACAGGGAGAGCGACATGACGGACAAGGACCTTCGCCGTGACGTGCTGGAAGCACTTGATGCTGCGCAGGCCTCGCGCGGCCAGCAAATCGGGGTGGCTGTCGGTGAGGGCATCGTGACGCTCAGCGGGCACGTGGCGAGCTACAGCGAGAAGGCGGCCATCGAACGGGCGGTCCTGCAAGTCAAAGGCGTGCGCGCCTTGGCGGGACAGGTCGCCGTGTGCCCCGAGGGCATGGCGAGGTCCCAGGACGAGACCCTTGCGGCTCGCGTCGCCACCACCCTGGAGCGGGACCTTGGCATCGATGCGGGTTCGGTTGCGATCAAGGTCGAAGGCGGCGCAGTGACCCTGCAGGGTTCCGTCACCTGCCCAACGCTGAAGTCAACCCTCGGAAGGGCGGTCGGAGCTTTGCATGGGTTCGCGGCGTGATCGACTTGGTCACCATTCCACCGAAGGCGCGGGAAGGGGTGGTCAAGGCGGCCATCCTCGACGTGCTGGAACGTGCCTCGACCGATCCGGACACCATCGACGTCACCCTGGACGGCGACAGGGTGATCCTCGACGGAAGCGTACGGGCCTGGGGCGAGCGCGAGCTTGCCGAGCAGGCGGCATGGTCCGTTCCCGGGGTATGCTCCGTCGACGACCACCTCTCTCTGGGCCGCTGAGGCACTACGGACCCACGTCGCGGCTCCTGGTTCAGCGGAGTGCTCCCTCGATGCTTGGGAGGAGGGGACCTCCGGTACGACGGACGAGGTTCCCAGCCACCTGATGGGCGGGCGGTCCCCGCGGGCTGCCGGTACGACGCCGCACGTTTCTCCCCACGAATGACCCCGGGGAGGAGGCAAGGCGAGTTCCTGCGAGGACACAGCTGCGGAGTGCCTGCCAAGCCGCAATGGGCGGATTCCACTGTGGCGGAAGCGGTCGCTGACGCTGTCCGGACCGCCCCTCGGAAGCGCGAGCAACATCGGAGACGGATATGCCGGAGACGAGCACCGAAGCGGCGCGTAACACTAATTCCAAGGACGCACGGCCCCGAACGTCCGGACGTTCCGACAGGCCGGCGGAAAGCGAGGTCGCGGCGCCGCCCCGTTCGACGCCGGAGCCTACGGAGACGGATACGGAAACATCGATGGCCCCTTCCGTCGCCGGGATGCCGGAGGTTGCCAAACCGGACCTGCTCCAACGCAGCGCGCAGGGCGGGCGGCACGATGCCGAGGCGATCCGGCATGCGTTCGAGAGTGGGGAGTACCCTTATTCGACCCGCCTGACAGCGAAGGCATACGAAGCGCAGGTTCTGCCGTTGCAGATCGAGCTCCTCAAGCTGCAGAACTGGGTCAAGCATGCCGGCGAAAAGGTGGTCATCCTGTTCGAGGGACGGGACGCCGCGGGCAAGGGCGGAACCATCAAGCGCTTCATGGAGCACCTGAACCCTCGCGGCGCGCGTGTCGTGGCGTTGGAGAAGCCAAGCGAACGCGAGCGCACGCAGTGGTACTTCCAACGCTACGTCGAGCAGTTGCCGGCAGCAGGCGAGATCGTCTTCTTCGACCGTTCCTGGTACAATCGAGCCGGGGTCGAACGCGTGATGGGGTTCTGCTCCGCAACCGAGTATCTGGAGTTCATGCGGCAGACGCCCGAGTTGGAGCGCATGCTCGTTCGCTCGGGCATCAGGTTGGTCAAGTTCTGGTTCTCGGTCACGCAGGCGGAGCAGTTGCGGCGGTTCAAGGCGCGCGAGAGCGATCCCCTTAAGCATTGGAAGCTTTCTCCCATCGACCGCGCTTCGTTGGATAAGTGGGACGAGTATACCGAGGCCAAGGAGGCAATGTTCTTCTACACGGACACGGCCGACGCTCCCTGGACGGTGGTGAAATCGGACGACAAGCGGCGTGCGCGCCTCAACGCGATGCAAGCCTTCCTATCCGCACTTCCCTATCCCGACCGGGACCCGCACCTGGTGCATGGGCCGGATCCCCTGATCGTCGGCTCGTCAGCGGCGGTGCTAGGCCAGCATTCCGGCCTCCTCGACCGCGCCACCCATCCTGACATGAAACGGAACGGATAGGTGCCCTGCAGGTGGCGCGCGGTCGCCGCGCTCGCCGCCGCCCTCTCGGGGTGCGGCGACGACGGCGCGGAGAGGCGGCAAGCACTTGGGGCCAACCCAAGCCTGAGCGATGCATTGAAGGTTGCGAGTGACGAGAGGGGCGGTCGCCTGTTCGGTCGGTGCGCTGCCTGCCATACGATCAAGAAAGGGGCTGGGGACCGCGGCGGCCCTGGCCTTTTCGGCGTGATGGGCACGCCTATCACGGGCAGCAGCCGGCACTTCGCCTACACCGGGGCGCTGAGATCGAGGGGCGGGATATGGTCACCGGACCGCATGGACGCCTGGCTCGCCAGCCCTGCCAAGTTTGCGCCCGGCACAAGCATGACCTTTCCCGGGATCGAGGACGCGCTCGACCGGGCGGATGTCATCGCCTATCTGCGGACGCAATCGGATCGCTCCGATGCTCCGAATAGCCATCAAGGGGCCGGAAGTCCCGAACATGGGACCTCGCTCCCGTGAGCGGCTCCTCGGAAGTAGGCGTTGCCGCCCGTGGGCGAAGGCCCAAGGAATATGCCACCTGAGGAAATGGGATCCCCTCTGAGCGGAATCGCGGAGTGATACCAGCCAAAGACCAGGCCCTTAGGATACGGGAAGGATCGGCTTGCAAACGCGAAAGCAAAGCCTCGCTTGCCGTCCGCCGACGCAGAAACAACGGTCCTTCCCTCGCCAAGGCGAAGCGGCATGGAACCGGTGCGGGAGCTCGTCGGCCTTTCCGATGCGGCGCGACCGCCGCGGCCTACGCAAACGAGACGAAAGCGGTCCAGACCATCGCGGCCGCGGCGACGAACATGAGTCCCGTTGCTGTCCAGCCGAGCACACGGAGCGGTCCTCGGATGGCGAAGGCACCCATGATGTCGGTGCGGGCGGCTGCCAGCATCATCACGGTCATGATCGGTACGGCAACGACACCGTTGACGACCGCGCTCCAGTAGAGCGCGCGGATGGGATCCACCGCGCCCAGGCTGATGGTCATGCCGACGATGGTGGCAAGCGCCACGGTGCCGTAGAAGGCCCTGGCTTCATGGACGCGCCGCCCGAATCCAACAGGCCAGCGTCTCGCCTCGCCGACCGCGTAGGCCGCGGAGCCCGCAAGCACGGGCACAGCAAGGAGCCCCGTGCCGACGATGCCCAGCGCAAAGACCGTTGCCGAGAACGGTCCGGCCAGGGGTCGCAATGCCTCGGCGGCCTGTGCGGTGGTCTGGATGTCGGTGATGCCGAGCGGATGCAGCACCGCGGCCGTGGTGACCATGATGGCGAGCGCGACGACGTTCGAGAACGTCATGCCGACGACCGTATCGACCTCAATCCGGTGGAGGGCCGCCTTGCCCTGCTCCGGCGCATGCGCGAGGTCATGCCGCAACGGGTAGGCGTGCAGATCCTCAGCCTCCTCGGCTGCCTGCCAGAAGAACAGATAGGGGCTGATGGTGGTCCCGAAGATGGCGACCAGGGTTGTCAGGGACTCCCCGCTCCCGTCGAGGTGCGGGAGGAAAAGGCCGGCTGCCAGGTCCCTGACGGAAACGTGAGCGAAGCCCACCACCCCGAGATAAGCGAACAGGCTCAAGGTGAGCCATTTGAGGACGGCGACATAGCGCGTGTACCGCAAGGCGAGTTGCATGAGCACGCAGGTGCCGGCGAACAACGTGACGTAAAACCACCGTGGCCCCGGAAGCAGCAGGCTCAGGGCATCCGCCATGGCACCGAGGTCGGCCCCCAGGTTCAGGATGTTGGCTCCTAGGAGCAGTAATACGACGACCTGCAAGAGGCCGTTGGGATAATGCTTGCTGAGGACGCCGGCGATGCCTTGTCCGGTGGTTCGGCCGATGCGGGCGCTGACCATCTGCACGGCCACCATCAGGGGCAGTGAGTACAGCATCGTCCAGCATAGGCCGTAGCCGAGTTGCGCCCCGGCCTGCCCGTAGGTGGCGATGCCGCTTGGATCGTCGTCCGAGGCACCCGTGATCAGCCCTGGCCCCAGCACCCGCAGCAAGCCTGACTTGCTTGGGACGAGCGTTGGACCCAGGCCCTCGGGATCCTCCGCCGGCGGCCCCGATGGTCTGGTAGAAGCAGCGGACGTCACGCGACCGTCCTTCGAGGCGGGGAACCCCACGGGACCCGACGCTCCCCGGCAGGTGGAAGGCGCGGTGCCAAGCACGCCACGCCGCGAGTGAAGTCGCCGTCCGTTAGGTCGATTGCGCAGGGACATGGCACCGAGGCGCCCTTCGATGCCGCGCCTCGTCCTCGGGTCGGATTCCGGGGGCGCCGTTTTGGGTCCTCGCGCCTTTCTGCACGAGGCCAGGGCAGGTCGAGGCCGGCTGTAAGGCCGTCGACGCCAGGGCCCATGCGATCTGTGCTCCGGAACATCCTGAGGCTCCGTCTCTCCGATTGAACGCCACGCGGGAAGTAGACCATACTCGAACACCGCCCCAGCGCATGGCCGACCGGGGCGGGGTCAGACGTATCAAGGGTCCGGAGGGTGGGGCCTTCGGAAGTCCGTCATGGGTCGAGAAGCAGGGACGATCCTGTCTCCCACTCGTGTCGTTGCTTGACCATACACGCCGTGGACCGTCCGCGAGGGGCGGCGCGCTGCCTTCATTGGGCGGCATGGCGAGGCGGGGGCTGCAATCCGAAGGTAAGCTTGGGCTCCCGGCGCTCAGAAAGGGGAGCCAAATCGGGGATGTGACCCGGTTAGGCCCGTGTACGCGCGGCTCAGGGCGACGGGACCCGTCCGTCGGAGTACGGCCCCCGCCGTCCGCTGACGGCATACAGGGAGCGGCAGGCGCTACGGCAGGGCACCCAAGAGGCGCTTCGCGTCGGTGAGGATGTTCTCGCAGGCGCGCTGGTTACCCTCTCCATCCTCTGCGATGGCTTCCTGCATCAGTGTCCTGGCAGCCGCGACGTTCTCCCGGGTCGGTGTCACGCGAGGATCGCTCGGCTTATCGGCAAGGTACCGGCGGAGCGCGTTGGTCGATCCGGTCGTGAGGGTGTGGCCCGGCTCCAGCCCCGCGACGCGTACGGCCCCAATGCTGTCGAGACGTCGCTGGAGGGCGGAAATCTGCTGCGCACATGGGGTAGCGAGGGCTGGTAGGCTGCCGCAGCCGATCAGGGTTGCGAGAACGAGGGTCGATGCACGCATGACGATGGCTCCTGAGAAGCCCGGCAGGTAGTGACCGTGCCGGACGGCCTCCTTGTGCGCGGCCGTCGCTGACCCAACCTTGACCTGAATCAAATCCGCCAACTCCGCCTCTCGCCCAACGAGAATGACGGATGGCCCTTGCTCCGCCCGATTGGCTCCGTCCCCCTGTTCGCGGCCGGCGCCATCGCGTTCGGATCGACGTCGGACCGTCCTTCCGTTCATCGGCGATGCTCCTCCCATCAAGGGGATGCTTCCCTCACCATCCTTCCGCTCGGCTCCGCGACCCCGTCTGGAATGGCCCTCGCGGCCTGCGGCTATGTCCTCTCCGTCACACGTGTCCGATGCTCACGAAGCTGTCAGGCCCACTCCGACGGGTCATCCGGTTTGAGCCAGATCAAGGCAGGTTGATCCGACCATGCACAGGGTGATGCGTCGAAGGAGGATCGCATGTCCTATGCCAGCATCATGGTCTCCGTGGATCCAGGGCTCCATGTCCCGTCACGGGTCAGGCTCGGAGCCGGGGTCGCCGAGCGCCTCGGGGCCCGGCTCGTAGGCGTTGCCGCCTGTCAGCCGAACTACCCGCGCGGCTACGGCGAGACTTCCGTGTCGAGCGCCCTCAACCTGGAGAAGATCCGGCAAGCCGCGCTGGACGATCTGGCGGCTGCCGAACGGGTGTTTCGGGAGGCAGCGAACGGTCGGGACCGCGTCGAGTGGCGCTCCGGTCTCACGGACGCCCTCGGTTTCGTCGAGGAACAGGCGCGGGCTGCCGACCTCGTCATCGTAGGGCGACGCGGGACGGACGGGGGTCCTGACCATGGCATGGCGGTGGATGCCGGAGCCGCGCTCATGGGTCTAGGCCGGCCGGTCCTTGTCGCCCCGCAAGGCGTCGAGGCCGTCGAGGCGCGCCATGTGCTGATCGGCTGGAAGGATACGCCGCAGACCCGGCGCGCCGTCTCCGATGCCATGCCCTTCCTCAAGCGCGCCAAGAGCGTGCAAGTGGTCTCCGTGACGGAGCGGGAGGACGGGGGAGGGGTCGAGGACGTCGCCGCGTACCTCGCGCTACATGACGTTATCGCCCATCCGATCCGGCGCCGGACGCCCGGCGTGAGCGTGGCGGAGGATCTGCGCGAGGCCGCCTCGTACTTCGGATCGGACCTGATCGTCACGGGCGGTTACGGTCATGGCAGGCTGCGCGAATGGGCCTTCGGAGGCGTGACGCGGGATCTGTTGGGCCAATGCAATGCGTGCTGCCTGATGAGCCACTGACCTTCGTTCGGGTTATGGTGTCCCTTCGGCGCAATTCGCCCTACCCGCCGATGGCATTGCTCCGGAAACACGCCGTTCGCCCACCATCCGCGGGGCTGCCCACCCGGCGCGCCTCGTCCCGGAGCGCGTCCGGAAGGACAGAGCCCCTTCCCATCGCCGGCCGGGCAGTGCTGGAGGCGGCCTGAACCCGATGACGGGCGAGCGGCATCGACCGGTTGATCCACATCAACGCGTCCGCCGTCCAGGCACTGCAGTAGGAAGCCGTCGCGCGCTGACGAGGGTGCTTGCGGTGACCGCCCCGACGCCAGGCATGTCGCCTCGGCCTGGGCGGTCGGTAGGCTTTCGTGGGAACGATGGGCGATGAACACTGACCGGGTAAGGACACGACCACCTACATGCCGCTTAGGATCCGCACAGGATGCAACTACGATGGCATGTTCCGTGAGGCGCTGGACCGCCTGCACGGCGAGCGCCGCTACCGCGTCTTCGCCGATATCGAGCGCATCGCGGGCCGCTTTCCGACCGCGCACTGGCGCAAGCCCGACGGCGGGACCTCCGAGATCACAGTGTGGTGCTCGAACGACTATCTCGGCATGGGCCAGCACCCGGACGTGGTCGGCGCCATGACCCGCACCGCCGCCCGCTGCGGCGTCGGCGCGGGCGGCACCCGCAACATCGCGGGCAACAACTCGCCCCTCGTCGACCTGGAGCGTGAGCTCGCGGACCTGCACGGCAAGGAGGCGGGCCTCGTCTTCACCTCGGGCTACGTCTCGAACCAGGCCGGCATCTCCACCATCGCCAAGCTGATCCCGAACTGCCTGATCCTGTCGGACGCCTTCAACCACAACTCGATGATCGAGGGCGTACGCCATTCGGGCTGCGAGAAGCGCGTCTTCCGCCACAACGACCTCGCCCATCTGGAGGAGCTTCTGATCGCGGCGGGCGACCGCCCCAAGCTGATCGCCTTCGAGAGCGTCTACTCCATGGACGGGGACGTCTCGGACATCGGCGCGATCTGCGACCTCGCCGACCAGTACGGCGCCCTGACCTACCTCGACGAGGTCCACGCGGTCGGCCTCTACGGTCCCCGCGGCGGCGGGATCAGCGAGCGGGACGGGGTGATGCACCGGGTCGACGTGATCGAGGGCACCCTGGCCAAGGGCTTCGGCTGCGTCGGCGGCTACATCACCGGCTCGGCGGTGCTCTGCGACGCGGTCCGCAGCCACGCCCCGGGCTTCATCTTCACCACCGCCCTGCCGCCGGCCATCGCGGCGGCCGCCATCGCCTCGGTGCGCTACCTCAAGCGCTCGAACGGCGAGCGCGAGGCGCACCAGCGCCAAGCCGCCCGCACCAAGGCCGCCCTCGAAGCCGCCGGCCTGCCGGTGCTGCACACCGACACCCACATCGTACCCGTGATGGTGGGCGATGCCGAGCTGTGCAAGGCGGCGGCCGACCACCTGCTGGAGCACCACGGCATCTACATCCAGCCGATCAACTACCCGACCGTGCCGCGCGGCACCGAGCGCCTGCGCATCACGCCCTCGCCCTTCCACGACGATGCCCGCATCGCCCGGCTCACGGCGGCGCTCACCCAGACCTGGGAATTCCTAAGGATTCGGCGCTTCGGCACTGCCTTGGCGCAGGCGGCCGAGTAGGACCACGGCAAACCGGGCACGAGACGCCACCGCGTCGTCGATGCCCGCAGCATGGCGCTCGGCGTTGTCCTGAGCTGGGCCAACGCCCACGACAGCACCAAGCTGACCGCTACGCCGGACGCGATCCCTCCGATACGCTCGGGCCGACGGGGACGCCCGCGCCGCAGGCCCGAAAAGCTGCATGCCGACAAGGCCTATGATCCCCGCCGGTCCCGCCGTGAATGCTGGGCACGGGGAATCGGGCGAATGAGACTCGATGCGGCGGTGAGGCGCTTCGCGAAACTAAGGCCCATGCTTCACCCCGCGAGACCTCGCAGTGGTCTCAGCCTCAAAGATCAGCTTTTTAGCTTCATCCCCGATGCTGATCTAGAAGTGATGCGCCTCTCCATCGGAAGGCGCGGATCGTGAAGCCTCAAATAATGTCTTAACCGCATCCAAACGTGCCGGCTCCGCGTCCGAGACCTCGTAGCCTGCATCGTCTTCTAAGACCTCACGGTCGGCAGCCATCTCGGGAAGAAGAGGGTCATTCCGGGCTTCATCCGCTACCTTGAGCTTCCAACCGAGAGGGTTCGGTCGTGCCTGTCTCGGTGAACAGTGAAATTTTCGACAAATAACCCGCCCGGATTTCACCGGGCGGGCGACGATGATTTCTACAGGCAGTAGATGAACTAGGAGCGCCAGGGTTGTCCGAAGTGCTTACTGGCCGCTGCCGCCACCCCCGCCTGCGCTGCTGTTCGGTACGGCTCGCTCCGGCAAGTTAGCGTTGCCGCCCGCAGCGGAGTCAGAGGTTGCCGTGTCGGCGCCGGTTGCCCCGCGTGAGATGACAACATCCCGATCATTGCCAGTGCTGTTTGGCTCCTGGGTTACGATGGCACCGCCCGTACCCGGCTGGCGCGGCAAGCCGCTTTGGGCGAAGGCAGGTGCAGCAGCGAAGAGAACGGCGCCGGCAAGAAGTAGCTTTTTCACGAGGACACTTTCATTTGGGCCAACGACAGACCCGTTCTGGGTCTTTCAGGTTCAGACAAGAGGAGTTGGAGCCTCTCAGTTCCGTCTTCCATCGTCTCAATGCGCATGAAGAACCCACCGCAGCTTTCGCTGGGTGGGTGAAGTTTGCTCATCCCGCCATGGAATCGTTCGGTGAACCGGGCATCAGAGTGGTTGTTCCGCCCAGCCTACGGCATGCAGTTGAACTGCTTTGAGCTACCTGCTGGTAGACCGCCCATAGGCATCGATGGCGCGTCGGCAGTTCTCCGACAGCTTGGAGCGATTCTTCTTGAAGCAGGCCTTCATGGCTGGATCATCGGAGTCGAGATCCCCGCAGAGGTTCAACGCATCGCCCGTGCAGTACTTCCGCAGCTCGGCCTTTCCACCGTCAGATGGAGCACTGCTGGAAGCAGCCAATGCGAAGCTTGCGGACACGACAATGAAGCTTATCGGGAGGATGATTTTGATCATTCCGCATAGATAAGAGGCATTTCCCTCACAGCCAGGGGCTTGGGGCGCCTGACACAAGCTTATGCATTGGTCGAATATGACAACAGTGCAGGCGAGGGTGTTGAAGGCGAGGCGGATGTCGACGCGGCGTTCGTAGCTAAGGGACGGCCGTTATCGCTGCCTGAACCAAGCTCGGTCGGCAAAGCCCTCGCCGGTCTTCCGATATCTGCGTGTAGGGCGAGGAAGATGGCCTGACCGTCGATAAGTGCCCTTGAAGCCTTTGGCTGGCAAATGGCGCTCGACGCCGATCCCATTATGAGGTCTCCAGGACGCGCGGATCTCCATCTTGGCCAACGGCTTGCCGGAAGGTCGGAGCTGTTTGTGCAGGCTGTTCAGACTAGCGGATCCAGAGCCACTTGCGGACAGGGCGGGCCATACGTTTGTCCGTAATGCTTGCGCCGTCGAGCGCCGCGCGGCGCCAGTCCAGCTGCGCGGCTCCATCCAGCCGATCCAGCAAGGCGCGATGGAGGGCCGCCCACACGCCCGCTGCTTTTAACTCACGTAGGTGTCGCCAGCACAACATGCCCGAACCGCAGCCCATCTCCCGGGGCAGGCACGCGCAGGGCAATCCAGTGTGCAGCACGAACAGGATCCCGGTGAGTGCGGCACGATCTGGGACCGGCGGTACGCGACTTTCGGGTATGGCCAGGCGGGCGGCGGAGGCGGAACGGTCACCGCCCGGAGATCGTCGGGGACAAGGGCTTCGGCCATACACCTCAACGCGCCAGTCGCGGTTGTCAGACGCTCTTAAGGTGTCGGCGCCTCATCACCGGGCTGGCGGAGGATAGGTTACGGTCGCCAAGTCGTGTCTGCGTCCTCCCTCGAAGCTCGATGAGGTCGGTCGAGAATGACGGCCTTGACGCCCTCACGGCCGTTGGACCGCATCGCGCCGAGAATAACGTCGGCAGAAGGGATGATGCCGCTTCGCTCCAGGCCAACCAGGAAACCGAAGGTCGTCACCGAATGCACCGGATGGCGTCCGTAGAACCCCGGATCGACAAACTTGTCCTCCTCGAACAGGAAGAGGAAAGGTCCATCTCCTACGTCGCCGTTGGCCAACGCCTCGAACACCGTGACCTCACCGACGTTTCGCCGCTCGACCTTCTTGGAGGTCTTGGCGACCTCACTGGCGATACGAGCTTGGCCGAGTTCCGTCTCGACGACACGAACCTTGTTCGGATGGGCGGCGATCCACGATTTGATCTCCAGCGCAGTCGCGCTACCACTCCTCGTCGCCTCCCATTCGATGTAGTCGGTCAGAACGAGCGGGAGACCAGGCGCCAACAGTAGATCCAATCCTCCCGAAACAGAGACAAAAGAAAACAGCGGCCCTGAATCCGGTAGCAAGACCTTAGTCCGCATCATCGTTTTCCTCGATGGCAGCCGCTACGAGTGCTGCTTCCCGCTCGATCTGTTCAGGATCGTGTGTCGGCCAAGCGACGGAAGTGCGATTCATCGCTTCGACGAACTCCGGATAGCGATCAGGCGACAAACCCAGGCGCCCCATGGCCTGCCGGCGGCTCAGGCGGCCGCAGGAGTATGCTTGCAATATCGGCGCAGCCGCCTTCGCGTCGACCGGTGGCTCGGCCTTCATCGTGGACCAGCCAACTTCGCGGGCGAGGAGATCACGGACAAGGTCGCTCATGGTGCAACCCGCTACCAGTGCATGTCGCTTGGCAGCCAGAAGGAGGGCATCATCTATGTTCATGGTGAACTGCCGCATAACAGCCTCCGATGCGATACAGATATACATATAACTGTACCTCGGATTTGGAGGGCTGTCATCCCCGTGGGATGTACGTGGCATGCGGAGGGACACCCATGTCCTCACGGTCCTACAGACACGCTAGGTCGGGGGCCGTTGTCGTGAGGCAAGCTAGTGAGGGCCCGGAGGCCACCACGACCTACCCTGACATTTCAGCCCGGCGGTCTATACGATGAGTAGGGCCTTGTCGTACGACAACCGTTGCAGTTGCACTCTGGTCGTCCCGCGTCGACGCCATCCTGCAGGTCAAGAACGCATCAACCGCATTCCGGCGCACCCACCATGAGGCTCGTATAAATCGATCTGAGACGGTGGGCGCTGACGGAGGGATATGCCAGGTCTTGGCCGTTCGTTCCTTAGAAGGCTTGCCATGCCAGCATGTCGGGATCTCGGCCAACAGCCGTGAACCTACGTCGCACGAAGTGGCCCACCACTTAGCGCCGTCCCGATGCCGACGAGTAAACGCCGGAAACGTGCACCTCGAACCCAGGGCAGAGCCTTGGCCACGGTCGCCAAGGCTTTAACCAGGCGCAGAGCGCCGCTGAACCGAGCGTCGGCACATCAAGCCGCCCTGGACCTGTGCGTGCGGGAGAACCAAAGCACACCGCTGATCATAATCAATCCGAGCACGGCAACAGGCAGAACGAGCTTACCGACCACGAACATCAGGTTGAGGATAAAGGCTCCGGCATTGAAGACCAGGACGGATATCAACGCAGCAAAAGCGGAGATGACCATCACCAGGGCCAGCGCTGCGGCTGACAGGAAGAGCGCCATGAACGCTCGTGCCGGTTCGGGAATGACGGCTTCTGAAGATCTGGGCATCGGTTGTTCCTCCTATGGACAACCACGTTCATTCCATGAGGCGCTCCCGCCAACCTTGAGCTGGATCAAGGAAGCCTCGGGACAGGTCGGTGCGAGGAAAGCGTGAGGGCGGTGGCCACTACGAGGCTTGACGATGCCTACTCGTCGTCGTTCACGGTCGAACGACTCCGCGCCAGGGTTCATCCGCGCCGGGAGGATCGCTCGGGCGGCGCAATGAGATGCGGGCGGGTGAAGCCCACGCCCTTTCCTGCGAGCTGGCGGCACGGAGCCCCGCTTCCTTCCACGTGCCCTGGGAAGTCGCCCGCTCCGTTGGAGGACACGAAAACGCCCCGGCCTTCGCGATGCCGGGGCGGATCGAACGTCGGCTCCTGCGGTCTATGCCGCCTCAGAAGAAGCCGAGCTTCTTGGCGGAGTAGCTGACGAGCATGTTCTTGGTCTGCTGGTAGTGGTCGAGCATCATCTTGTGGTTCTCGCGGCCGATGCCGGACTGCTTGTAGCCGCCGAAGGCCGCGTGGGCCGGGTAGGCATGGTAGCAGTTCGTCCAGACGCGGCCGGCCTGGATGGCGCGGCCGAAGCGGTAGGCGCGGGTTCCGTCGCGGGTCCAGACGCCGGCGCCGAGGCCGTAGAGGGTGTCGTTGGCGATGCTCAGGGCGTCGGCATCGTCCTTGAAGGTCGTCACCGAGAGGACGGGCCCGAAGATCTCCTCCTGGAAGATGCGCATCTTGTTGTGACCGCGGAACACGGTCGGCTTCATGTAGTAGCCCTCCGCGAACTCGCCGTCCTTCATGTTGCGCTCGCCGCCGGTGAGGCACTGGGCGCCTTCCTGCTTGCCGATGTCGACGTAGCTGAGGATCTTCTCCAGCTGCTCCGAGGAGGCCTGGGCGCCGATCATCGTGGCGGGATCCAGGGGCGACCCTTGCGTGATCGCCTCGACGCGCTTGATCGCCCGCTCCATGAAGCGGTCGTAGATCGACTCGTGCACCAGGGCGCGGCTCGGACAGGTGCAGACCTCGCCCTGGTTGAGGGCGAACATCGTGAAGCCCTCCAGCGCCTTGTCGAAGAAGTCGTCATCCTCGTTGGCGACGTCGGAGAAGAAGATGTTCGGCGACTTGCCGCCGAGCTCCAGCGTCACCGGGATCAGGTTCTGCGAGGCGTACTGCATGATCAGCCGGCCCGTCGTCGTCTCGCCCGTGAAGGCGATCTTGGCGATGCGGGGCGAGGAAGCCAGCGGCTTGCCGCACTCAAGGCCGAAGCCGTTGACGATGTTGAGCACGCCCGCCGGCAGCAGGTCGGCGATGAGCTCGGCCACCACGAGGATGGAGGCCGGGGTCTGCTCGGCGGGCTTCAGCACGATGCAATTGCCGGCCGCGAGCGCCGGGGCGAGCTTCCACACCGCCATCAGGATGGGGAAGTTCCACGGGATGATCTGGCCGACGACGCCGAGCGGCTCGTGGAAGTGGTAGGCGACGGTGTCGTGGTCGATCTCGGAGATCGAGCCTTCCTGCGCGCGGACGCAGCCGGCGAAGTAGCGGAAATGGTCGATGGCAAGCGGGATGTCGGCGTGGGTCGTCTCGCGGATCGGCTTGCCGTTGTCCCAGGTCTCGGCCAGCGCGATCAGGTCGAGGTTCTCCTCCATCCGGTCGGCGATCTTGTTCAGGATGCGGGCGCGCTCGCCCGGCGCGGTGCGGCCCCAGGCCTCCTTCGCGGCGTGGGCGGCGTCGAGGGCCTTGTCGACGTCGGCGGCGTCCGAGCGGGCGACCTCGCAGATCACCCGGCCGGTGATCGGCGAGGTGTTCTCGAAGTAGCGGCCGGCCACCGGCGCCACCCACTGACCGCCGATGAAGTTGTCGTAGCGCGCCGAGAACGGCGCCTTGGTGCCCTGGTTGAGAAACTCCGGCTTGTTCATCGCGTATCCTCCTGATTGTTCTTGCACGTTGTCGGCAAGGCCGGGCGACAAGTCAGCACAGGGCGGAAAGAGCCTTGATGAGGCAGTGCCGAACCTGATTAGTATTATTCCGTAACCGCCCGCCCGCCGATCTCCTGGTGCTTCCGGCCGCTCTGCTTGAGGCTGTACCTATATGCACCTTCTAGCTTCGTAACACACAAGCCGGCACATCAATTGATCCGGATCAATCATCGAACCCGATGGCGTCATCATTGTCGGCGCGGTAGCCGCACGCCGTTTATCGCCGCGCGAAGGACGCCATGAGGCAGGCCGCACGCGGCACAGGCATACCCACGCCCGCCGTGAGCCGGGGTCCGCGGACGCCGTAGAGCCGGCACATGCGCGGCGAGCGATGGCTCTCCTCGATCCGGTTCATCATCCTGGAAGACTGACGTGCCTGCGTGGGGCAGGAGCCCCGTCCTCGCACCGGCCGGCCCGAGGCCACGGAATTCCCCGGCGCCGTCGAGGATGCCGTCGTTTGATTCAAATCAAGGCCCGGTGCAGCCCCCCTCCTTAAGCGCGATGACATCCATCCCTGCGCGAGGCGAATCGACGAAGCCATGGCCGCGATACCTTCACCCAAGTACATGACCGAAGGGGAGGCGGGCCTCAGTCTCGCCTTCCTCACCGGTGCGCTGCTCTGCGCCCTCGCATCGGCCCATGCGGTGGATGCTCCCTTCGGCTTCCATATGGGCCTGTTCGCCCTTGCCGCCCTTGGCGGGTTCCTTGCCATCCTGAAGCGCTACGAGTGGCGCCCGGCGGCCGCGCCGCCCCAGACCATCGACGGTAAGCCGAACTACAATCTCGGCCCGGTCAAGTTCACCGTCATCGCCGCGATGGTCTGGGGCATCGCCGGGTTCCTCGTCGGATGCACCATCGCCTTCCAGCTCTGGGCCCCGTCGCTGAATTTCGGGCTCGAATTCACGACCTTCGGACGCCTGAGGCCGCTGCACACCTCGGCGGTGATCTTCGCCTTCGGCGGCAATGTCCTGATCGGCACCTCGTTCTACGTCGTCCAGCGCACCTGCCGGGCGCGGCTGGCCGGCGATCTCGCGCCCTGGTTCGTGGTCCTCGGCTACAACCTCTTCATCGTCATCGCCGGCACCGGCTACCTCCTGGGCGTCACCCAGTCGAAGGAGTACGCCGAGCCCGAATGGTACGCCGACCTGTGGCTGACCCTGGTCTGGGTCGCCTACCTGCTGGTCTTCCTGGCGACGCTCTGGAAGCGCAAGGAACCGCACATCTTCGTGGCGAACTGGTTCTACCTCGGCTTCATCGTCACGGTCGCCATGCTGCACATCGTCAACAACCTGGCGGTCCCGGTCTCGTTCTTCGGTTCGAAGTCCTACCCGATGTTCGCCGGTGTCCAGGATGCCCTGATCCAGTGGTGGTACGGACACAACGCGGTCGGGTTCTTCCTCACCGCCGGTTTCCTGGCGATCATGTACTACTTCGTTCCCAAGCGCGCCGAGCGGCCGATCTACTCATACCGGCTGTCGATCATTCACTTCTGGGCGCTGATCTTCATGTACATCTGGGCCGGCCCGCACCACCTGCACTACACCGCGCTGCCGGATTGGGCGCAGACCCTGGGCATGACCTTCTCGATCATGCTGTGGATGCCCTCCTGGGGCGGCATGATCAACGGCCTAATGACGCTGTCCGGCGCCTGGGACAAGCTTCGCACCGATCCCGTGCTGCGCTTCATGGTGGTGTCGCTCGCCTTCTACGGCATGGCGACCTTCGAGGGGCCGCTGATGGCCATCAAGGCCGTGAACTCCCTGTCGCATTACACCGACTGGACCATCGGGCACGTGCATTCGGGCGCCCTCGGCTGGGTCGCCTACATCTCCTTCGGCGCCCTCTATTGCCTGGTCCCGTGGCTCTGGAACCGGCGTGAGCTGTATTCCCTCAAGCTGGTCGAATGGCACTTCTGGGTCTCGACCCTCGGCATCGTGCTGTACATCTCCTCGATGTGGGTCGCCGGGATCATGCAGGGGCTGATGTGGCGCGCCTACAACGCCCTCGGGTTCCTTGAATACTCCTTCGTGGAGACCGTGGAGGCGATGCAGCCCTACTACCTGGTCCGGGCGTTGGGCGGCGTGCTGTTCCTGATCGGGTCGCTGATCATGGCCTTCAACCTCGCCATGACCATCGCGGGCCGCACGGCCGCAACGCGGGACGCGTCGCCCGACGACGCCATCGCGCCCGTCCTGGCACCGGCCGAATGACCCTCCGGGAGCCGCCTTCCAGTGGCGGCTCCCGGCCCACGCTCCCTTCCTCAACATCACGGACACATCGCCATGGCGCACGCCCAGCCGGGCCTCTGGAAGAGGCACGAGGTCTTCGAGAAGAACTCCATCCTCCTCCTCATCGGCGCGCTCATCGTCGTGGCCATCGGCGGCCTCGTCGAGATCACGCCCCTCTTTTACCTGAAGAGCACGGTCGAGGCGGTCGAGGGCGTCCGGCCCTATACGCCGCTCGAACTCGCCGGACGCAACATCTACATCCGCGAGGGCTGCTACCTCTGCCACAGCCAGATGATCCGGCCGATGCGCGACGAGATCGAGCGCTACGGCCACTTCTCGCTCGCCGCCGAGAGCATGTACGACCACCCCTTCCAGTGGGGGTCGAAGCGCACGGGCCCCGACCTTGCCCGCGTCGGCGGCAAGTATTCGGACGCCTGGCATCGCGAGCACCTGCTGGATCCGCGCTCCGTCGTGCCGGCCTCGATCATGCCGGCCTATGCCTTCCTCGACCGGCCCCTGAACGCCGATGCCATCGCGGAGGACCTGAAGGCGAACCGGGCGGTGGGCGTGCCCTACAGCGACGAGATGGTCGCGCTCGCCCGAACCGACCTGCGGGCCCAGCTCGACGCGGACGGTCCCGGCGCCGCGGACCTGCAGCGCCGCTATCCCGGCGCCAACGTCCGCGATTTCGGCGGCGACAAGTCCCGGGTCGCGGAGATCGACGCCCTGGTCGCCTACCTCCAGGTCCTCGGCACCATGGTCGACTTCAAGATCTACGAAGACAAGAAGAACCTCAGGTGAGCGCCATGACCTACGAAAGCGCAGCCGCCTTCGCGCAGACCAGCGGCCTCCTCTACTTCGTCGGCATCTTCGCCGCCGTGATCCTGTACGCCTTCTGGCCGCGCAACCGCTCGCGCTTCGAAGCCGCCGCCCAACTCCCGCTGAGCGAGGACTGATAGCCGTGCCACAGACGACGCTTCCCGGGGAGCCGGATTCCGGAACCTCCCATACGACCGGTCACGAATGGGACGGCATCAGCGAATACAATAACCCGCTTCCGCGCTGGTGGTTATACACCCTCTACGCGACGGTGATCTGGTCGTTCGGCTACTGGGTCGCCTATCCCGCCTGGCCGCTCGTCAGCGGCTACACGGCCGGCGTCCTCGGCTATTCGCAGCGCGACAGCGTGCTGGCCGAGGTCGATGGCGTCCGCGCTGTCCGCGATGCCCGCGGGCAGGCGCAGCTCGCCAGCGTCCCCATCGCCGAGATACGCGCGGACCCGGCGCTCCTGCGCCTGGCCCTCGCCACCGGCAAGGCGGCGTTCGGCGACAACTGCGCGGGCTGCCACGGCGGCTCGGCGACCGGCCGGACGGGTTACCCGAACCTGCAGGACGACGACTGGCTTTGGGGCGGCACGCCCGAGGAGATCGAACGCACCATCCGTTACGGCGCGCGCTCCGGCCACGGCGAGGCCCGCATCGGGGACATGCCCGCCTTCGGCCGCGACGGCGTCCTGGCGCGGGCCGAGATCGAAGCGGTGGCCAGTTACGTACTTTCGCTCTCCGGCAAGCCGGGGGTACCCGGTGCGAGCCAGGAAAAGGGCGCTGAGGTCTTCGCCGGCAACTGCGCGGCCTGCCACGGGGAGGGGGCCAAGGGAAACCCGGAGATGGGAGCCCCCAACCTCACCGATCCCATCTGGCTCTACGGCTCGTCGCCCCAGCAGGTGGTCACGACGGTCGGCAACGGACGCAAGGGCGTGATGCCCGCCTGGGAGGGTCGGCTCGACCCCGCGACCATCAAGTCGCTCGCGGTCTACGTCCATGGCCTGGGCGGGGGTAAGTGAGGCGGGTCGCGCGACACTCGTCGGAACGCGTTTGAGCGAGATCAAGGAAAGCGCACGGGCGTCTTCCTAGAAGGCATCGGTGCCGGCCCGGGAGGCCGGCGGGGAAGACGACGATGTCGCAGATCGAGCCGGCCCGGAAATCCGTTCCCCCGAAACCACGGTCCACGACCGTGCTTTCCGGACGCACGAAGAAGTTCGGGACCGCAGCGACCCGCACCGCCATCCCGGACCCGAACGGCGCCCTCTACGCGGCCCGCCGCAAGATCCAGCCACAGGCCGTCCGGGGCACCTTCCGGACGGTGAAGTGGGCGATCCTCGCGGTCACCCTCGGCATCTACTACCTCGTGCCGTTCCTGCGCTGGGACCGCGGCCCCGGGGAACCTTCCCAGGCCGTGCTGCTCGACCTCGACCGAGGGCGATTCCATTTCTTCGCCATCGAGCTGTGGCCCCAGGACGTCACCTACGTCATGGGCCTGCTGATCCTGGCGGCCTTCACGCTGTTCCTGATGAACGCGGTCGCCGGACGCGTCTGGTGCGGATACCTCTGCCCACAGACCGTCTGGACCGACCTCTTCCTGGCGGTCGAGCGGCTCATCGAGGGGGATCGGCGGGAGCGCCTGAGGCTCGACGCGGCGCCCTGGTCGATGGAGAAGGTCCGCCTGCGCACCACGAAGCATGCCGTCTGGCTGCTGATCGCGTGGTGGACCGGGGGTGCGTGGGTCCTCTACTTCGCCGACGCGCCGACGCTGGTCGGCCAACTGGCGACCCTGCGGGCGCCGACCGCGGCTTACGTCGCCATCCTGACGCTCACGGCGACCACCTACCTGCTCGCAGGCCACATGCGGGAGCAGGTCTGCACCTACATGTGTCCCTGGCCGCGCATCCAGGGCTCGCTGACCGACGAGCACTCCCTGAACATCCTGTACCGCGTCGACCGCGGCGAGCCGCGGACCTCGGCCAAGAAGACAGCCGTCCTGCGCGCGGCCGGGCAACCCGCCGGCGGCTGCGTCGACTGCTTCGCATGCGTCACCGCTTGCCCGGCGGGGATCGACATCCGCGAAGGGCTTCAGATGGACTGCATCCAGTGCGGCCTATGCGTCGACGCCTGCGACACGGTGATGGGCAAGCTGGGTCGTCCGGCCGGGCTCATCGGCTACGACACCGAGGCCAACGTCCGATGCCGTGCAGAGGGCCGACCCACATCCCTGCGCATCGTCCGGCCGCGCACCGTCGTGTACGGCCTCCTCGTGGCCGGCGTGGGGGGCCTGATGCTCCAGAGCCTCGCCACGCGCAGCCTCACGGGCATGAGCGTCCTGCACGACCGTAACCCGCTCTTCGTCACCCTGTCCGACGGCACCATCCGCAACGGCTATACGGTCAGGCTCATCAATAAGCGGCCCGTCGAACGGCACCTCTCGCTCTCGGTCGAGGGCCTGCCCGATGCGCGCGTCGAGGTCGTCGGCGGCACGCCGGACCGCCTGCCCGTTCCGTCCGACGCCACGCAGGAGTTCCGCGTCCTCGTGTTCGCACCAGGGGGCGCCCGCCTCGGCCCATCGCTTCCCGTCGCCTTCCGGATCACGGACCCCGCCTCCGGCGAGGGCGCCGTCGCCACCGACCACTTCAAGGCACCCTGAACCCATGGACATCGCGCGCAAGCTCCCGACCGCCACGCGAGGACAGTTCCGGCTGACCGGGACCAAGGTCCTCGCGCTCTTCGCCGCCTTCTTCGGCACCATCGCGAGCGCCGACGCGATCCTCGTCGCGTCCGCGCTACGGACATGGTCGGGCCTTGAGGTAGCCTCGCCGTACCAAGCCAGCCAGCACTTCAACGAGGAGACCCGAACCGCCCGCCGGCACGAGGCGCAGGGCTGGCGGCTTGCCAGCCGGACGCATCGTGACGAGGCGGGAGGGTTGGAGCTCGCCGTCACCCTGCAGGCCACGGACGGATCCCCGCTCGCCGGACGACGCCTGCAAGCCCGTTTCGAGCGTCCGACCGACAAGCGGAGCGACCTTGGCGCCGACCTGACCGAGGCCGGGCCGGGCGAGTACGTCGCGCACCTCGCTTCCGTCGCCGCGGGGCAGTGGAACCTCGTCGTGGACGTGGTCGGCCGGGACGGCAGCGACTTCCGGCGCAGGAGCCGCCTCGTCCTGCCCTAGGCGCCACCTTGCAAGGATCACCGTCCATGTGCTGCACCGATATGGCGCTGGCCTACGTCGAGGCCCATGCGTCCTGGAACGAGACGAACACCAGGCCCACGCTCGCGCGTGATTACGCGACGTTCCTGTCGCGCGCGCCGGACGGGACGGCGAGTGCCGAGCTTGCCGTGGAAGGCGTGCGCTGCGCCGCCTGCATGGGCGCGATAGAGCGGGGCCTGGCGGATCTTGCCGGGGTCGCCAAGGCACGCCTCAACTTCACGGACCGGCGCCTCGCGGTGACCTGGCAGCCATCCGCCGAGCCGGACCTCGGCGCGGTGCTCGCTCGCCTGGAGACGCTGGGCTACAAGGCCCAGCCGTTCGATCCCCTGCGCCCGTCGGACGCCGACGCCGTCGAATCCCGGCGCCTGATCCGGGCGCTGGCCGTGGCCGGCTTCGCCTCCATGAACGTGATGCTTCTGGCCATCTCGGTCTGGGCGGGCAACGTCTCGGACATGCCTCCCGAGAACCGCGACCTCTTCCACTGGATACAGGCCCTCATCGCGCTGCCGGCGGCGGCGTACGCGGGACGCCCCTTCTACGAAGGCGCTTTCCGGGGCCTGCGCGCCGGGCGGGTGACGATGGACTTTCCCATAACCCTCGGCGTCGTCCTGACCCTCGCCATGTCCGTCATTGAAACCGCGTCGGGCGCCACGCACGCCTATTTCGACGGCGCCGTGATGCTCCTGTTCTTCCTTCTGATCGGGCGCGCCCTCGACCAGGCCATGCGCCGCCGAACGCGTGCGTTCGCGCAGAACATGGCCGCCCTGCGGAGCGAGACCGCCGCACGCATCGAGGCGGACGGCACCATCCGCGACGTCCCGGTCGCGGACCTCGCGCCAGGAGCGCGCGTGCTCGTCCGCCCCGGCGAGCGTGTCCCGGTGGACGGCACCGTCGAGCAGGGCACGACGGACCTCGACCAGAGCCTCGTCACCGGCGAGACCGCCTCCGTCACGGTCCGTGGCGGGGACAAGGTCTACGCGGGTGCCCTGAACGGCAGCGGCGCGCTCACGATCCATGTCAGCGCCGCGGCCGGCGCCACGCTCCTCGACGAGGTCGAGGGCCTGATGGGACGCGCGCTGGAGGCCCGCTCCCGCGCCTTGGTGCTCGCCGACAAGGCGACGCGCCTCTACGTGCCCCTGGTCCACACCGCTGCCGCCCTGACCCTCGTCGGTTGGCTCGCGGCGGGCGCCGGCTGGCACGCGGCGCTCCTCGACGCGGTCGCGGTCCTGATCGTGACCTGTCCCTGTGCGTTGGGACTGGCGATCCCGACCGTCCAGGTCGTCGCTGCGGGGGCCTTGTTCCGCGAGGGCGTGCTGCTCAACGACGGCACGGCCCTGGAACGCTTTGCCGAGGTCGATACCGTGGTGTTCGACAAGACCGGCACGCTCACCCTTCCCGAGCCGACGCTTTCCGGGATAGGCGACGAACCCGAGATCCCGTCGCAGGCCGCCCGATTGGCCCTGTCGAGCCGGCACCCGATGGCCGTTGCGCTCGCGCGGGCGGCCGGTGGCGCGATGCCGTATCCGGGAGCCGAGGAAGCGGCGGGTCTCGGCGTGCGGGCCACCGTCGACGGGATCGAGCTGCGGCTGGGGTCCCCGGCCTATTGCGGAGCCGCGCACGAGGCGGCGGCGGCCCTCGCCGCGCACCCGGACGCATCGGTGATCTGCTTCAGGGC
Source organism: Methylobacterium sp. FF17 (assembly GCF_025813715.1). NCBI lineage: Bacteria > Pseudomonadati > Pseudomonadota > Alphaproteobacteria > Hyphomicrobiales > Methylobacteriaceae > Methylobacterium > Methylobacterium flocculans. Next base: position 5,531,867 of record NZ_CP107532.1, on the reverse strand, counting down.
GGGCGATAGCGGGCCGATGGCCTTTCCGGTGCGGCAGGCCCTACGCCCGGACGCAGCCAAGGTGGTGTCCGAGCTGAAGGACGCGGGGTACAGGGTCATGATCCTGTCGGGGGACCGCACCGAGGCCGTCGCATGCGTTGCAGGTCGGCTCGGCTTGGAGGATTGGGAAGCCGGCCTCTCGCCCCAGGACAAGATCGCCCGGATCGAGACGCTCGCCCGCGGGGGCCGTAGGGCTCTGATGGTGGGCGACGGGCTCAACGATGCGCCGGCCCTCGCCGCCGCCCATGCATCGCTCTCGCCCGTCACGGCGGCGCACGTCAGCCAGGCGGCGGCGGACGCCCTGTTCCTGGGGCGCGACCTCTCGCCGGTGCTTGCCGTCCTGGCCTTCGGCAAAGGGGCCAGGCGCCTCATGGTGCAGAACCTGTGGTTCTCCGCGGCGTACAACCTGCTCGCCGTCCCGCTCGCCGCCGCCGGCCAGGTGACGCCGCTGATCGCCGCGCTGGCGATGTCCGGCTCGTCGGTCATCGTCACGCTGAACGCGCTGCGCGCACGTCGCGCGCGCCTCGTCCGCCTCACCCGACCGGAACCGCGCGCCGCCGACATCGCGCCCGAAGCTCCTTCCGCGGTCCCGGCGGCATAGGAACGAGCGATGAACGTCCTCCTCCTCGTCATCCCCCTTGCCCTCGCGCTCGGAGGGCTCGGCCTGCTTGCATTCCTTTGGGCGCTCGGTTCCGGCCAGTACGAGGACATCGAGGGCGCCGAGTACCGAGTGCTCGACGAGGATTGAGGCAGCCATCCGGGGCGACCTGCGACTGTGACGCGAGAAGGCGTTCATCACGCCTGGATCGTCGCGGGCGTGGCGTCCCTCGCCATGCTCGCGGCATCGGCCGCCGCCGGAGTCGCGAGCATCCTGATGCTGCCCCTGCAGCGCGAGTTCGGCTGGGACATCGGCGCCGTCTCCTCCGCGGTCTCGGTTCGATGGCTCCTGTTCGGCGTCGCAGGCTTGCTGGCGGCACCATTGGTCGATGCTTGCGGCCTGCGCCGCGTGGTGCTGTCCGCCCTAGCACTGATCGCCGCCGGGCTCCTTGCATCGCTTGCGATGACGCGCACATGGCACCTCATCCTCCTCTGGGGCGTATTCGTCGGGGTCGGAAGCGGCCTCCTCTCGGTGACGCTCGGGATGATGGTGGCGACGCGTTGGTTTTCGGAGCGACGAGGCCTCGTCATCGGGGCCCTCGGCGGCGCCGCGACCATGGGGCAGTTGATCATGCTTCCGCCGCTCGCCGCGCTCGTTGAGACGTGCGGGTGGAGGGGATGCATCCTGGCCATATGCGGGCTGGTCGTGCTTGCAGCCGCAGCGGTCTCCGCGTTGGTGCCCGAGCGTCCCGAGGATATCGGGCTCCGGCCATTCGGCACGCGGGCGAACCCGGCGTCCGCCGCCGGCCCCGTACCTCTCCGCGACATGGCCTCGACATTCCACGAGACAGCGCGGTCGGGGGTGTTCTGGAGCTTGTTCGGCACGTTCGCCGTCTGCGGGGCGAGCACCGGTGGCCTGATCCAGGCCCACCTCGTCCCGCTCTGCGCTGACTATGCGGTCGTCCCCGGCCAAGCGACCGGTGTCCTCGCGCTGATAGGCCTGCTCGCCTTCGCCGGCACATCCATCTCCGGGTGGCTCTCCGACCGGTTCGACGCCGGCTGGCTGCTCTTTTGGTTCTATGGCCTACGCGGACTCTCCCTCGTCGCCCTGTCGTTCAGCGAGATCTCGTTCGCCGGCCTATCGCTTTTCGCCCTGCTCTACGGCCTGGACTGGACCGCGACCGTGCCGCCAACGGCAAGGCTCGTGGTCGCGCGCTTCGGCCCGCAACGGGCGGGCCTCGTATTCGGATGGGTATTCACCGGACACCAGCTCGGGGGTGCGGTGGCGGCCTTCGGGGCGGGTGCCGCGCGCATCGGGCTCGGGAGCTACCTACCCGCCCTCCTGGTCACCGGTTCCCTCTGCCTGATGGCCTCCGCAGCCATCCTGTCCCTGTCGACGAGGCTCGCTCCGACCGCGGCCGAGGCGAACGATGGACCTTGATAAACGCGCGACGCCCTGAAGCGCCTTTGCTTTCAGCGGACGCGCGGCCGGTCATCTTCCGAAGCATGCCGTTGCGGCGACGCAGCCCAGGCCCCCCGGCGTACCCAAGGTCCGACGGACCGGCGCCCTGCCGGCCGTAGGTCCTCACGATATTGTGATGACCCCTCATCGCACAGGATCGTCGGGATCGAAAGCAGCTCCGTGACTTCTCCCGTTAGGCCAACATGCAGGTGAGCGCCGGCATCGTTCGGGCCCGCTGGCTCCCTACGGAAGCAGGCATCCGGGGCCGGGGCGACGGCAATGTTGGGGCCGCTGTCCAATGGACCTGCGCAGGCCTCCCGTGGGAGGAGTGTTCCACCTTCCCCAGGCTGCAAAGCCACGCGGCATTCGAGACCTGGGCGGGACTTGGCTTGACCAGACTTCGGCTCGCACCACCGCAGGGCCGAATGCGCCGTCACGAAACAAGCTGTCCACAACCCATTGAGGATGAACGAATCCCTTCGGCTTAATCTATCTTGATGAGGCCTCGTCCCCTCGGGTAATTTAAAATCTGCGAGAAACCTGCGGGACGATTTTCCACCGAACCCGAGGTCCCCTGAGGCAGCTTGGCGGCGTCCGGGCAAGCGTGCCTGGCCTCCCGCCAACCCACCCAATTGAGCAGGTTCGAAGCAACGGGGATTGTGCCGAATGGTAGTAGTAGCGATAAAACCGTCGCTACCACTACCGCTACCTTATGGGAGAGGCTGCGAACCGCCGTTAACAACTGCCGATTGTGCTTCTACCCCCCCGGGGGCGGTGGCAATGGTAGACGGGAACATGGTCTTTGAGCCGCCGACGAGATCCAGGCCGAGGGCGGCTTCATCTCGCAGTCGACGGTGAGGACACGCCTGTTGCAAAATACCAGCCGGGGTGGCTCACCCCGTGACGTTGGTCCACTTCTCCTGGAATGAAAAGCGGACAGGACCTACGTGCCCGTACCCCCACGCGGATGGGTTCCGCCGGAGGTTTCGGCCCGCTTGGCCAGGGCGGCCGCCACGTTGTGGGCTGCGGCACAGAACGAGGCCGACCAAGCCTTTGAGAGAGACCGCGAGCGCTTCGAGATCATCCTGTGCGATGAGCGGGCCCTGCGCGCTGAGACGCTGGTCATGGCCGACGGGCTACTCGCTCAGGTCACGGCATTGGAAGCCGAGCTAGCCGAGACCCGGCGGCACCTGCAGGCCGTGCGAACCGACCATTTCTGGGACCGTGTCGTCCGCGACATCCATGCGATCCTACCGGCAGACGGCTCCATGAGTGTGAGAGAGATTGCGGATCGGCTCGGCGCCGACCTCGCGGAAGAGGCGAGAACCCACGAGGAGGAGTGGTCGCTCAAGGCCCTTCGCAAGAAGATCGAACAGCGGATCTTCCACAAACGACTTTTCGCGCGATCCGATCCAGAGCTGTACAGGCGAAGGCGTCCTCAGGACGACCTTCAACCCCGAATTGGCCATGCGCACGAGCCGGAAGTGAACCGCGCCGGGTTTCCCGGAGGCTCCAACTCTTGAGAGGATGGAGCCATGACGAAGCGAACCCCACCCTATTCCCCCGAGGTCCGTGCCCGCGCGGTGCGGATGGTCCTTGATCATCAGGGCGAGCATGCCTCGCAATGGGCGGCGATCAATTCGATCGCGGCCAAGATCGGCTGTTCGGGCGAGACGCTCCGGAACTGGATCCGGCAGTCCGAGCGGGACACGGGACAGCGGGGCGGCCCGAGCACGGACGAGCGCGAGCGGATCAAAGCGCTGGAGCGCGAGAACCGTGAACTGCGCCAAGCCAACGAGATCCTGAGGAAGGCGTCGGCGTATTTTGCCATGGCGGAGCTCGACCGCCGGTCGCGGACATGATCGCGTTCATCGACGACCATCGGGCCGTCTATGGGGTCGAGCCGATCTGCAGGGTGCTGCCGATCGCCCCGTCGACGTACCATGCCCATGCCGCGCGGCGTGCCGATCCCGGCAAGCTGCCTGCACGGGCCAGGAGCGATGCGGCGCTGATGGTCGAGATCCGGCGCGTGTTCGAGGCGAACTTCCGCGTCTACGGCGTGCGCAAGGTCTGGCGGCAGCTCGGCCGGGACGGGATCGTGGTGGCTCGGTGCACCGTGGCGCGGCTGATGCGGGCGATGGGACTGAAGGGTGTCGTGCGGGGCAAGACAGTCCGGACGACGATCCCCGATCCGGCCGCGGTGTACCCGCTCGACCGGGTCAACCGACAGTTCAAGGCACCGCGGCCCAACGCCCTGTGGGTCAGCGATTTCACCTACGTCGCGACCTGGTCTGGCTTCGTCTATGTGGCCTTCGTCATCGACGTCTTCGCCCGCCGCATCGTCGGCTGGCGGGTCTCCCGAACCGCCCATGCCGCCTTCGTGCTCGACGCTTTGGAGCAGGCCCTGCACGAGCGCCGTCCCCACCAGGGTGGTGGGCTCGTGCACCATAGCGATAGGGGCTCGCAATACCTGTCGATCCGCTACACCGAGCGGCTCGCCCAGGCCGGTGTCGAGCCTTCCGTCGGCAGCGTCGGCGACAGCTACGACAATGCCCTCGCCGAGACGATCAACGGGCTGTTCAAAGCCGAACTGATCCATCGGCGTGGACCATGGCGGTCGTTCGAGGCCGTCGAGTTCGCCACCCTCGAATGGGTCGACTGGTTCAACACCCGTCGTCTGCTCGAACCGATCGGGAATATCCCTCCCGCCGAGGCTGAAGCGCGCTACTATGCCCAGGCCGAGGTGCAAACCTTGGCAGCCTGAATCAAACCAAATGGCCTCCGGGAAACCCGGCGCGGTTCAGAAGCGCCTCCTGAAGCCGAGTGAGGGCGCGGTACGCAGACGGGTTCACGGTATCGCCCCGAGAGGGCAGTCAAGTGCGCCTGTTCCTCTGCGCTCACCCGCGCACCTTGCCATCGTGGCCTGAGCCCCAGACATTCCAGCAAGCCAACCGAAAGCGACTATACGATGGTCGGGGTGCATGTGCGTCCCGGCCATCGCCCATTCGGCGCACGAGCAGGCACAAAACCGCCACGCCAATCAGGTCTTGACATCAACCGGACGCCAAACCTGACCTTGCGTAAACGCAAGAAGCTCATTGCCCATCCACACCGTCGCCTCGTTGGTCGGTCCGTGTACGGCCCAGCGAGTACACTTGAACGCGGGTCACCCTGACAACTGCCCACCCGCAGCGGTGTCGACTCGACAGGCGCCCCGGCCTCTGCCATGTTGCCATTATGTTCCGAATGGGAGCGCAGGTTGGCGAAGGTATTCGTCTCTCACAAGCAGGAAGACTCTCAGCGCGCTTCACTAATTGCCACTCGTCTCCGGATGGGCTGCCTGGACGTATATATCGACGTCATCGACGCTCAGTTGATGAAGAGCGGACCCGATTTGGCAGATTATATACGGATGCGCCTCGACGAATGCTCGCAGCTACTCGCGGTGATCAGCCCTATCGCTCGGGCGTCGTAGTGGGTGCCATGGGAAGGTAATTACCCACCCCCTTGCGCGGGTTAGGTTTCGCTGATTCCCTGCCGGGATGGGTCGCATCGATCTTGAGCGGTTGAGCCGCGAGGAGCTGATCGAGCTGGTGCTGCGATTGCAGCGCCCTGCGAAGACCTCGCGCACCTCGTCGAAGCCTCCCGCGACGGACCGCAAGGAGCGGCGGGAGCAATCCAAGCCTGGCGGCGCCAAGCCTGGTCACGAAGGTCATAGCCGGGTGATGAGTGACGATCCCGATACGGTGATCGATCATCGTCCCGATCGGTGCTCATGCTGCGGCGGCGACCTGCACACCGCTCTTCCGACAGAGGTCGTCGGCGTTTCCGAGCGGATCGAACTTCCGGAGGTTGTTCCGGTGGTGACGCAGCATCGGCGACTGGCCGTGCATTGCCCGACCTGCGGGACGCGGGTGGCCGCAGCCGTGCCGGAGGCGGCGCGGGGAACACCCTTCGGCCCGCGGCTGCATGCTGTGGCGACGTATCTCAAGACCTTCCAGGCGCTGTCCTACGCGCGGTTGCAGGCGGCGCTCTCCGACCTCTTCGGGCTCACGCTCAGCCAGGGCGGGCTGATGAACTTGCTCCAGCGCGCGCAGAGGCGCTTCCGCTCCGGTCGCGACGAGGCTGTCTCGACCCTGCGTCGGGCCGCGGTGGTCGCCTCGGATGAGACCGGCGTGCGCATCGAGGGCAGTAACGCCTACCATTGGGTCTTCCACTCAGTCGACGCGGTGGTGCACACGGCCTCGCCGACGCGGGGGGCCATCGTGGTTCGGGAGATGATGGACGGCCACCGGCCCGCGGTGTGGATCTCGGACCGCTACACCGCCCAGCAGGGACACGCGGCCGCGCACCAGACCTGCCTCGCCCATCTCGCCCGCGATGTCGCCTACGCTGTCGACACCAGCGACGATCCTGTCCCCTGGCGCCTGCAGCTCTGGCTCCAATCCGTGTTCGCCCTGGCCGAGCGCGCCACCGATCTGGCCGCCTCGACGCTGGCCGCTAAACGCCGGAGCCTGGATCGGCAACTGGGCGCCATCCTCGCCACGCCGAGCCACTGCGACTTGACCCGCGACCTGCAGGCCAAGATCGGTCGGGCTCGCCATCAGCTCCTCGTCTTCCTGGCCCATCCCAGCGCGGTCGAACCGACCAACAACGGCTCCGAGCGGCTGCTGCGCCCATCCGTGATCCAGCGAAAGGTCACCAACGGCTACCGCGCGATGTGGGCCGCCGAGGGCGAAGCCGCCATCCGCACCGTCGTCGATACCGCACGCCTCACAGGCAGCAGCCCCTTCGGCACCATCCTCAAAACCGTCGGCGCCTGAACCCGGCTGTCACATTGGTGGGTAATTACATGGGAAATCGGGGTTGCCACGGAGAAGGGGCGCTTCCTGGCCTCCTTCGTTTCGGACGGTGCGACCGCACCTGAATTCCTCCAGAAATGGCCGTACCTGCAGAGCATGTCAGACTTGGATAAGTATATCTCGGAGTCTAAGCGCGCGCAGCTTCTCGTCGAGAACTACCGACGACAAGGGCAAGGGAGTACCGCGCAATCGCGCGGCTTCAGGTCCTTCCATAGCTCTCTAGAAACGTCGCTTGGACAGCGGCAAAGAACAGAATGACGGGAGGCAGCATTTGTCCACGAAGAAGATTGTCTTCGTCGCATTCGCGATGGAGGACGAACGACAGCGGGATTTTGTTAAAGGACAGTCGCTGCATCCGCGGGCGCCATATGAATTTATCGACCTATCTGTCAAGGAAGCCTACGAGACGGATTGGAAGGACAAAGTCCGCACGCGGATACGGCGTTGTCATGGGGTAATCGTGTTGGTCAGCAGGAACTCGTCGCAGTCGAGCGGCCAAAAGTGGGAGATCGCCTGCGCGAAGGAGGAGGGTAAGAAGATCATCGGCGTCTGGGCCTACGCCGGCGACCGGACCGAAATCGCCGGCGTGAGGACCGTTGCCTGGAGCGATGCCAACATCGCCGCCTTCATCGACTCGCTGTGAGGGCCGGATGCGGAAGGCCTTGATCATTGGCATCGACCACTACGACCGCCTCAAGCCGTTGAAGGGCTGCGTCGCCGATGCGACCGCCGTCGCCGGCGTCCTCGAAACCAACTGCGACCAGTCGGTGAACTTCACCACGCCGAGGCTCCTGACGGCGGCGGACAGAGGCAACCCGCTCGACCGTCGGCAATTACGCACGGAGGTCGAGGCCGTCTTCGCGGGCGATCCCGACGTGGCCCTGTTCTACTTCGCGGGCCACGGTTTCGTCGACGAGACTGGCGGCTTCCTCTGCGCCAGCGACAGCCAGGACGGCAACGACGGCCTCCCGCTTAGCGAAATCATGACGTTCGCCAGGCAGTCGAAGGCGAAGAACCGGATCATCATCCTTGATAGCTGTTACGGCGGCATAGCCGGGAACCGGGCGGGCGGCGGCGGCGTCGCCGAGATCGCCGAGGGGATGACCCTCCTGACCGCGTCGACCGAGAAGGAGTACGCGTATGAAGGTGGGAACGGCGCTCCCGGCGTGTTCACCAACCTGCTGGTCCACGCACTCGACGGAGCGGCCGCGAACCTCGTCGGGGACGTAACGCCGGGCAGCGTCTACGCCCACATCGACCAGTCGCTCGGACCGTGGGGCGGGCAGCGACCGGTGTTCAAGACCAACGTGAAGTCGTTCGTGTCGTTGCGAAGGGCCAAGCCTCCCATATCTCTCACCGATCTGAAAAAGCTCGCCACGCTCTTCCCGGCCCCCGGTCACAGGATCAAGCTCGATCCATCGTTCGAGCCGGAACGGGAACGGCCAGACACGGGGGTGGCGCCCGATCCTGCGAACACGGAGATCTTCGCCGTGCTCCAGAAATACGTGAAGGTGAACTTGGTCCGCCCGGTCGGGGCGCCCCACATGTGGCATGCCGCGATGGACAGTCAGAGTTGCGAACTGACCGTGCTCGGCGAGCACTACAGGCGACTGGTAGCCGAGAAGCTGATCTGACCGGGGGGCAGGCAATGACTCGCGACCGTGGGGATGACGAGGCGCTCATCGAGGAACTGGCGGCCATCGAACACGAGCGTTGGTCCCACTGGCAGCGTTACGTCCATGGCAAGTCGGCCCGCCAGTCGGACGGCTCGCTGGTACTCCCCGCCGAGTTGGTCGAGCGATGGGAACGCCAATTCGGCATGCGGTACGAGGACCTGCCCGAGGACGAGAAGGAAAGCGACCGGGAGCAGGTCCGGCGATATCTCCCGGTGCTGAAGCGCTGGTTTCAGGATGACGAAGAGAGGAGTGGGTGAAGTCGATGCCGGAAACTTTCGAGAGCGTGCGCGATCCGGTGCTGTCCCTTTTCCAGTCGGCGGTCGCGGAGGTCGCCGAACGCATCGACGCTAAGCCCTCCGGGCCGGGTGCACGGGGGTTGGAACGGTCGGCCTCGGCAACCTTCAATGATGAGGCGACCGCAATTGCGCGACGGGAGTACGGGCGCGACGAGGGAATCGGGTCAGGGCTGCGGCCTTCCTTGCCGGCGGCGCGGGATCTTTCCCCGGCCGATATGGGCAAGGTGTGCGTCGAGCTAGCCTTGCGCTACGTGAAGGCCCTCGCCAGTGGGAACCAGGTTGCGCTGGCCGAGGTCGAGGACGAATACAGGACCGGGACCTGCGACGTGGAATGGGTGACGACCCTGCGCGCTTACGCGGGGTATTTCGGTCCGGACGGGAAGCGGAAGCCGATCCCGTACGTCCGGCCCGCGCAGGCCGGTCCGGGGACGCACGAGATTAAGGCCGGTTCGCGCCTGGCGCTCGTAAGCGATTGGGGCACCGGCGCACGGCCGGCCACAGAGGTCTTGAGGTCCATTGCAGGGGAGCACCCGGACGTACTGGTCCACCTCGGAGACATCTATTACTCGGGGACCGGGAAGGAGTGCGAGGACAACTTCCTCCGCCCAGTGACGCGGGAGTTGCGGGCTAAACGACCGACCTTGGTGTACACGCTGTCCGGAAACCACGACATGTACTGCGGCGGGGTTGGATATTACGATCTGCTGCCGAAGCTGAACGAGGATACCCTCAAGCAGCGCGCGAGTTTCTTCTGCCTGCGCTCGACAGACGAGAGGTGGCAGTTTCTTGCCATGGATACTGGCCTGCACGACGACAATCCCCGCTCGATTGCCGACGCCCTGACGTACCTCGAAGACGACGAGCTGGAATGGCACTGCCAGCGGATCGAGGAGTTCAGAGGTCGGACCATACTCCTATCGCATCACCAGCCGTTCTCCGCGTTCTCGGCCATCGGCGCCAAGCCGGCGCAAGGCAAGCGGAAGGCGAGCAACCCCCACCTGATGCGTGCCTTCGAGCGCATGAACCGAGACGGCCGCGTGGCGGCCTGGTTCTGGGGCCACGAGCACTCGCTGGGGATCTACGAGCCGTTCTCCGGGATAAAAGTCGGTCGGTGCATCGGCCACGGCGCCGTCCCGGTGTCCGTCCTTGACGACATCTACAAGCCTATCGACGACCTTGAGCAGACGCCCGCCATCATTGAGGGCACGAGGCTTCAAACGCGCGGCGGAGTCTTCACCCATGGCTACGCCGTCCTCGACGTCGGGGTCAGCTCATGTCGGGCCCGATACCTGCAGGTCACCGATGCCGGCACGGAGGAAATATTCTCCGAAGAGATCTCATGACGTTCGGGTGAGGGACCATCGAGGGGCGGCGCCATGTCGTTGGCCCGGTGCAGCGCTGACGTCCGCATCCCTCGATCCATCGCGGAACTCACAATCAGGCTGGTCCTTGCCCGGTCCGGCGACAGGCGGAAGTTGATATGGCACATAGCTGGAAGCGTGACCGAGCGGCCGAACACATCGCCGCCAAGATCAAGGACGTGAAGAAGGTCGAGATCGTCGACTTCAAGCGCGAGATGTCGCTCGGCAACATCCCCACGGCGAAAGCCTATCGGATGGAGGCCGTGCATCTCTACGCGGACATCCTCAACCTCGATGACATGCTGAACTGCACGTCGAGCGAGGGGGAGACATGCCACAAGCGAACGCTCCGGTTCCTCGACCTGCACGGTCGAAGCGTGCGCCGCATCCTTAACAGGGCGGACGCGCTGCGCGTCGATTTCCATAACCAGCGGCTGCACGCCGTCGTTCACAAGCCCTACGATAGCGATGACGACGAGGACGGCAGCGCCGAAGGCCGGAGACTGCATCGCGCGATAGCCGTTGCACAGCTCGTCATCGACGTTTGCGCGGTCACAGGCGACGACGACGAGCATGTACCCGCTGCCAGGGTCAGGGTCGGAATCGACAGCGGTCTCGCCCTCGTCGTGAACAACGGCCGGAACGGCGGTCGCGAGCCCTTGTTCCTGGGGAATCCGGCAAACCATGCCGCGAAGTTCTCGGCGGCGGGGTCTGCGATCGGCATATTTCTGACGAACAACGCCCGACGCGCGATAGGCCTGCCGGAGGTCAAGGAGCCGTCCAAGACCAAGTTGACCACCAGCGAGGTCGCCCTGTCGCAGGCCGACGCCGAGCTCGGTCTTGACGTCGAGGACTTGGCGGAGGAATGGCGTACCGACGTCGCCAAGAACCCGCTTTCCAACTACGGCTTCTCGCGCCACACGCCACCGTTGCGCACCATCGACATCAGTGCCCTGACACCCTCCAACTCGCGGCGCCAGGAGGCAGTCTCCGTCTATGCCGACATCGATGGTTTTACGGCCTACGTGGCCCGCCACTTGGAAGCGGGGACGTCGGAGGATGTCGTGCGCGCCCTGCACGTCATCCGCGCTGAACTCGACCGGGTGCTGGGCGTGGACTTCGAGGGCCGTCGGGTCCGTTTCATTGGCGACTGTGTCCATGGCCTGCTGTGCGAGGGAACGGCGCAGACGACCGACGATGAGGGGACGGTGAGTACGGCCGTACTGTGCGCCGGGGCCCTTCGGAGCAGCTTCGAGCTCGCCCTGGAGAAGCTCAACGAGGAGGGGGTCGACGTGGAAAAGCGCGGGCTTGCGATAGGCATCGAGTTCGGCCCGATAGCCTTGACGCGGCTCGGTGCGCACGGGGACCGCTTGCGATGCTCGGTTAGCCGCGGCGTACTGGCATCGGAGTTTGAACAGAAGCGTTGCACGGGCACGCAGACGGCAATCGGGCAGGTCGCATACGACTCCGGGACGCAAGCCGTCAGGGACCTTTTCGGTCCGTCCCGGCGCTTCGACGGCCTCGACTACAACGAGGCGGTGGAGGGACTTGCGGCCGACGGCGACCGGACCGCCAAGGCCATCAAGGCGGAGGCGTTCGCCGCCGCGGCGCCGGCGGTCAAAAGGGCTTCCGACCAAGTGGTCACACCCTACGTCGAGGTCGGCGGGGAATGACGCAGCCGGCGGTCGAAATCCTGGCGTCGGCAGCCTCGGCATATGGGATCACGCCGCTTCCCTCGATTCATGGTCGCCTACGCGCCGCCGTGCCCGTCCTGATGACGGACGGGAGCCTCCACGGCTACGAACTTGAGGTCCAGGAGAGCGGCGGGCGGCCTTATGTTCGGGAGGCGACCCTAGGGGCTCGTCTCCCGGCGTTCTGCCCGATGCGGCATATCAATTCCGATGGGTCGTTCTGCCTAAACTGGGAGCCCTACGAGAGCCTAGCGCTTGAAGCCACCGCGGACGGCGCGACATGGTGGGGAGCCGTGTTGCAGTTCCTGCGCCTGCAGGAACGGGCGCGGCGCCTGCGCCGATGGCCGGACCGTCGCGAATGGGCCCATGGCGGCGCTGCCGTACACCAGCGCAAGGCGCTCGAAGCGGCCGCGGCGGTCTCGCCCCGGCTGCGCGATCGGCTGTTCCACGGACGCGTGGCCACGGTTCGGTCAAAAGGGTGTTCATCTCGGGGGAGCGCGGTTCGGTTGCAGGTCGACGGCCGGACGATGGCGCGCATCTTCGTCAAGCAACGTAGCCCGGCGACGCTTAGGCAAGCCTGCCCGTGCGGGCAGGACGAACGTCCCCTTACGCTCCGGCGATGCCGCGACCACGCCGGTCGCCTAGTCGAGATCGTCGGCGCGATGCAGGACACCGCCACCGCGGAGCGGTCGTTCTGGAAGTCATTCGAAGGCAAGGCTTGTTGCGGGACCATGGACGGGTGCCCGCTTGGCGTCGCCAAGCCTTGAAGCCCTAATGGATTGGACGCCCATTGAACAGTGCGGGTGACAGTTGAGAGGATGCGTCATGCTCGGACGGTTTCAGGGAGAACGGGGCCGGAAGCACCTCGTGGAGGAAATGGAACGACAGAGGCTTGTAACCGGAACGCCCGGCCTCGCCGAGGCGCTGGTTGATGTCGGGGAGCTCATGCCCGTCGCACTCGGGACCTCAATCATCGAACAGGGAGGCACTAACAACGACCTGTTCTTCATCGTGGTCGGGGACTTCGAGGTCGTGGTGAACGACCATCGCGTCAACGTGCGCGGCCGGGGTGACCAAGTCGGTGAAATGGCTGCCGTGGCGCCGTCTCAGGCACGTGCGGCGACCGTCACGGCGATCACTGAAGCCGTCGTCTTAAAGGTCGGTGAGGCGGCATTCTCCGCCGTCGCCGACCGGCACCCCGAGATTTGGCGACGCATGGCGCAGGAATTGGCGCGACGCCTGGAGCAACGGAACGCACTGATCCGACCTGCCAACGAGAAGCCGCGCGTCTTCCTGTTCTCGTCCTCGGAGGCTCTGCCGGTGGCGCGGGCCATCGAGAATGCACTCATGAACGACCCGTTCCTGACGGTCGTCTGGGCGAACGGCGTGTTCAAGGTAACGAACTACACGCTTGAGACGCTCGAAGAAGAGTTGATGCAATCCGATTTTGCGGTGGCAGTCGCCCATCCAGACGACAAGACCGAGGTTCGGGACGAGGAGTGGCCGACACCCCGGGACAACGTCGTTTTTGAGCTGGGCTTCTTCATGGGAAGCCTTGGACGCCAGCGCGCCGTCCTAATGGAGCCGAAAGGAGCGAAGTTGAAGCTCCCGAGCGACTTGGCCGGCATCACGACGATCAAGTACAACTTTAGGCCCGGAGCCGATGTCGGAGCCATGATGGGGCCAGCCTGCAACGCGTTGCGCGACCACATCATGCGCCTCGGGCGCAACGTCTGACACTCACTGGAGGCTTCCGAGCTAACCTCGCGCTCGTAGGCGGACGGCCCGACCGTTGATTTCGCGTCCGCCCCGTCGCGGCTCTATGGCTGCAAGCCACCCCCCGTCGCTCGGCGCTCAATGATCCCCTTCGACGGTATCGCGTGAGCGGACGCAGCTTGTGACGTGCGTGTCCGCCCACGATCATAGCTGACACGCCGATTCGCTGGCCGACGCTCGGCGCACGAGTAAACCGTCGAGGAACGTATGGCACGGCAACTGCTCTTGGCTGGTTTGTGGAGCGGGTCCGCCCCGGTCTGCGCAATCGATGCGCCGATGGACCTCCCGGCGATGAAGGAGCGCCTCACCCGCTTCCGCGCATGTGAACTCGCAGAACGGGGCCTTTGGCTGACCTGGCCCATCGACGACCGGCCGGAACCTGGTCGGGACGGTGTGCCCGACGCGCCCGGTCTCCGGGTCTGGGCTTGCGATTTTGTCGAAGCCGACCCGTACGCGGCGGCCGCCGGGCGGCCCTTCGACGCCGAGTTGATGCTCGGCGACGAAGTCTCGCTGGAACGCACCGCCGTCGTGTTGATGGGCCTGCTCATCGACCGAAGGCCGGATGCCTAGCAAACCAGGCGTCGACCTTGTCCTCCCTGTAGTCGTGTAGCCTCTGCGGCTCGGGCCCTTCCAGGAAGGCGCCCGACACCGGCACGATCTCCAGGTCGATGAAGTCTGCACCGGCCGGGGCGACGCCCTCGCGGTTGTACCGGAAGCGGCCGCGCGAGATGGTCGCGCCCTGCTCCGGCTAGGGTCAGTCGGCCCCGGCCGCCTCGCTGTGGCTCACCAAGAACCGGTACCAGTGATCGCGGGGCCGGTGAGTATGGGTCTTCATTGCATCGTCGGGCGAGAACTGGTCCAGCAACGCGAGGACGATGGGGATCTCAGCGTCGGCGAGGCCGACGTAGGACTAGATGTTCAATTCGAGTGATAGCTCCAGCCGGGCAACGAATTCCTCGACGGCGAGCGCGGGGGCCCAGGTACTAAGATGCAGGAGGTGGCGACGCCAGTTCGCATGGAACCTCGCCTGTCGCTGGATGCGGGCCAAGGAAACGGGGTCGAGCGCTCGAAGGTTCTCGAACGGGGCCGCGGCGGCATCGATGGTGGGACAGTCAGCGCCGCGGGCATGCGCGAAGTGTGCCGTTCTCGCCAGGGCCGCTTGCGCCCGAATTGATAGGATACCGTTGCAAACGGGGCAGGCGAAGACGTCCACGAGTGGACTAGGTCCGTACTCCTGTAGGGCCTGCCCGATGGTTATCTCGTTCCGTCCGGGAAGTTGCAGGCACACGCGCATCGTTCGTCATCACGCCGTCTTGTCGGCGTCGGGCCTGTCCCGCCGCTTCCGCACAACGAGCGGTGATCCCGTTCTTGGATGGCGGCAAGGACGCGCTGACGCGTCCAGACGTGCCCCCCTGGGTTTTCATGCGGGAGGGTGAGTCGAAGGTATTCGGCGGCCAGAATCTTCCGCGTCGACCAGGACTACGAGTCACGACGTTGGAAAGGGCGTCGTTTGCGAAGGGCCGGGGTCGTTCATCGCGGGGACTTCATGCGGAGCGCGCGCCGCGGCGACGAAGGATGACGGCGAGGGATACGAGGAACACGCAGCCCAGGACGATCCACGGCAGCTTCGATGCAGCCTCCCACTTCGGCCCTGCGCTCCATCGGCCATGGTAGTGGTATCGGCAAGTGGTGTTGAACGCCCCGCTGCAGCCGCCGGTCTCTTCGCCGCGATGCCAGACGATGTTGAAATCAGGGTTTTCAGCCTCAAGTCGCCTCTGTTCCGGCGGGACATCGTCCTTCTCGACCTGTTCCCATGTGGACCCAGAGCCGTGGACCACCTCGAACGGCGGGAGCGTGTTCAGAGGGCGGGGTCCGCACAGGTAGAACGCGCGGCAAGCCTTCGCGGCGGCGTCGGGCAGGAGCGCGAGCCTTTCGAGGCCTCCCGTGAGGAGGCCGATTACGGACACGGCCAGGAACATTCAGGCGTAGAGGCGGGCGCCGCCCGGGGGTGTCTCAGCCGGCAACCGCGAGGGTGCGTCTTCAGGCATGGAGGGCATCGTCTCATGGTAGGAAAGCTTTGCTTACACAGCTTCCGCACCGGGCTCAAAGCCGTTCGTTAGAACTCCCGAGCCGGACAATTCCAGGCACGAGGCCGGCGGCGGCGCCCGGGACAACGCGGGGGGACAGAGGCCGGCCTGGCAAGGCGGCCACGGGCGACGACCCCCGTCTGCGGTCCGGCGCCGGTGCCACATCGGAGAGAAACCTTCGGGAAACCGGCGGGATGTCCCGCTCTCACGCCCTACGCCTTGTTTGCGGATAGGGCTATCGGGATGCGATCCGAGAGAGCCTAGCCTAAGGTAGCGTTTACACTTCGGTATCGCTGGAGACTATATTCCAGTTCCTCGCCGATACGGCTTTCCGGTTCAGCCCTAGATCCATGCGTACGCCCCTGCCCACCGAGACCGACTGCGCGGACGCGGCGCATGCAGCCGCCCCCCTAGGCGGGTCATCCGAAGCTTTCCTCGACGCCATCTGTCGAACCGGGCGGACGATGTTCGACGTCCCGACCTGCCTGATTTCACTCGATGCGCGACACGAGCGAAGCGGCGAGGCCGAGTACGGGTCCGTTTCGGGCACGTGGTCCCTGCGGACACCCTTGTGCGGGCACGCAATCCTGTCCGACGAGATCATGGTCGTGGAGGATGCGATCCGGGATGCCCGGTTTTCCGCGGATCCCCAGGTGTTGGCCGAGCCGGGCATACGGTTCTATGCGGGCGCGCCGGTCTTCCTACGGCCTGGGGTATGCGCCGGCGTCCTCTGCCTCGTCGATACCGCGACGCGCACCTTCCCCGAGCGGCAGCGCGAGCAGCTCCGTGACCTTGCCCGCATCGTCGCCGCGCACCTGGACCTGACGAACGCGACGGCGGTCGGCGAAGCCGGTTCGGGCGAGCGCATGCACTCGGGCCGAGCCCTCCCGGGAAGCGAGGCGACCTACCGCCTCTTGGTCGAAGGCGTTCGCGACTACGGGATCTACATGCTCGATCCGGCGGGAACGGTGATGAACTGGAATGACGGCGCGCAGCGGATCAAGGGCTACGCCGCCGAGGAGATCGTCGGTGCACATTTCTCCTGCTTCTTCACCGAGGAGGAGCGCGAACGCGGCGCGCCGCAGGGTGCCCTCGACACGGCGCGGCACCAAGGCGTTTTCAAGGACGAGGGATGGCGCGTCCGCAAGAACGGCCAGCGCTTCTGGGCGAGCGTCGTGCTTCACCCGATCCGGGACGAGGCAGGCGGGCTGCTGGGTTTTACCAAGATCACGCGGGACGCGACGCGCAAGCGTGCCGCCGAGGAAGCCCTGCAGGCGAGTGAGGCCCGCTATCGCCTCCTGGCGGAGAACACCTCCGACGTCATCATCCGCTGCGATCTCGACACCACCCGGCGCTACGTGTCACCCGCGGCCGTGCGCGTCCTCGGCTTCATGCCGGAGGAGATGCTCGGCGTCCGCCCCATCGATTGCGTCCACCCGGACGATGCCGAGGCATACCGGGCCGTGCTCGACGGCCTGACGGCGGCACGGACGGAACGCGCCGTGAGCCAGCAACGCTACCGCCGCAAGGACGGCACCTGGCTCTGGACCGAGGTCTCCTTCACGCTGATCCGCCATCCCGTCGACGGTCGCGCCACCGGCTACGTGGCCGCCTTGCGCGACATCGACGCCCGCAAGCGGGCCGAGCTTGCCGCGGCCGAGAGCGAGGCCCGCTATCGCGAGGTTGTCGAGACGGCGCACAACGCCATCCTGGCCCAGCTCGCCGAGGGCGTCATCGTCACCGACGCCACGGGCCGGATCACCCTCGTGAACGAGGCCGCCGCCGCGATCCACGGCGTGGCGCGCCTCGACGTCGTGCCGGACCACTACAGCGAGTCCTATCATCTCTACACGGAGAGCGGGGAGCCCTACGCCGCCCACGACCTACCGCTGGCGCGGGCGGTACGCGGCGAGACGGTGCGGGACGCCCGCTGGCGGGTGCGGCGGCCGGACGGCGTCGAGGTCCTGGCAATCGGCTCGGCCCGGCCCCTGGTCGGACGCGACGGCCGGTCGGTGGGCGCCGTCCTGACCATGCGCGACGACACCGCCCGGGACGCCGCCGAACGCTCCCTGCGCGACAGCGAGGCGGCCCTGCGCGAGCTCAACGCGACGCTGAGCGACCGCGTCGCCGCCCGGACCCGGGATGCCGAGGCCGCGCGTCTGGAGGCGGAGCGCGCGAGCGCGGCCAAGACGGAGTTCCTGGCATCCATGAGCCACGAGATCCGGACGCCCCTCAACGCCATCATCGGCTTCACCGACCTTATGGTCGGTTCCGGCCGGCTCCAGCCCGACCTTCAGCGGCAGGCCGAGCTGGTGCGCACTTCCGGGGCTGCCCTGCTCACGGTGGTCAACGACATCCTCGACTTCTCCAAGGTCGAGGCCGGCGCCATCGAGCTCGACCGGCAGGATTTCGCTCCCTACGCCTTGATCGACAGCTGCCTGAACATCGTCCGCGGCTCGGCCGAAGGGAAGGGCCTGGCGATCCGGGCCGAGATTGATCCGGCGGTTCCACGTCACGTGTTCGGCGACGAGGCACGCCTGCGGCAGGTGCTGCTGAACCTCCTCAACAACGCGATCAAGTTCACGCATCGCGGCGGCGTCACTTTAACCGTGAAACATGTAGGCACCGGCCCGACCGGCGAGAGGCTGCATTTCGGCGTCGTGGACACCGGCATCGGAATCGCGAAGGGCAAGCAGGACCGGCTGTTCAAGCGCTTCAGCCAGGTCGAAGGCTCAATCGAGCGGGATTTCGGCGGTACCGGCCTCGGCCTGGCCATCTGCAAGCAGCTCATCGACCTCATGGGCGGCGAGATCGGCCTTCTCTCGGCGGAGGGTGCCGGCGCGACGTTCTGGTTCTCGCTGATGCTGCCGCCGGGTGCCGCCGGACGGCCGCCGACGCTGGCAAGGCCCGCGCCGGAACCGCACCGGATTGGACGCATCCTGGTCGCCGAGGACAATCCGATCAACCAGGAGCTTGCCCGCGCGGTCCTTGAGGCAGGCGGCTACGCGGTCGAGGTGGTTCCGGACGGCAGGGCCGCCGTTCGCGCCCTGGAGCGGATGCCGTTCGACCTTGTGCTGATGGACGTGCAGATGTCCGGCATGGACGGCCTCGCGGCGACCCGCCTCATCCGCTCGCTGGACGCGCCCGCCGCCACGATGCCGATCATCGCCATGACGGCCAACGTCCTTCCTGAGCAGGTGCGGATGTTTCGGGAGGCCGGGATGGACGATCACGTCGGCAAGCCGTTCAAACGCGCCGACCTCTATCGGATGATCGACCATTGGCTGTCGCGGAAACCGGATGCGAACGCGTCATGGCGGACGGAGGCGGCGAACGATCCCGGCTTCCTCGACCGGACGGCCTTCGACGAGGTCACCGCCCTGATCGGTGCCGCGCGTGCGAAGGGCATCCTTGAGGCACTCGCAGAGGAGTTGGGCTCGCTTTTCCTCGGCGAAGGCACGACCCTGGCCGAGAGGGATTTGATCCGGTTCCAGGCGCACAGCTGCGTGTCCTCGGCCGG